>NZ_LVCU01000251.1:0-1381 GCF_001647185.1 Rhodococcus sp. EPR-147 | reverse complement strand
GGAAGAGCGCCACCGGGTTGAGCGTGATCGGTCTGAGGTTCACAACTTTGTCAAACAGTTGAGCGGCGACGACATCAAAACGGGCGGCTGGTTCACGAAGTTGCTGTCGCACTCCCTCAGCGCCTACTCCGAGAAGGTGGACTGGCAGTATTTTCAAGCCAAATACAAAGGCGTCCCCGCGGACGCAATTGTCGATCAGCGGATCAAAATGGCTTCACGCTACGCAGCGATCGAGGGCGGCCTGTCTGCCAGCGCGTACACCGCGACCATTGCTGCGACAATTGGGTCTCTCGGCGGGGCATCCCCCGCGACGGTGCCAGCTGCAATTGCAACTGTGATGGTTGACGTTGCGTATATCACGCAGCTTCAGCTGCGACTTGCCTACGACGTAGCCGTTCTCTACCGCGTGCCGCTCGATCTAGACGACCCGGATGACCTATGGAAGCTCATACGGGTGGCCTTCACCATCAAGGGTGGAGAGGTGGCGCGCGAGGGAGTCGTCAAAATTGTCCCCGTCGCGATTCGCCCTCTTGTCAAACGTTTTTATGCCAGAGGCGTGCTGAGCGCGGCCAAGAGCTTGCCAATCGTCGGGAAGTTTCTCCTGCAACGCAATGTCATTAAGATCGGCATACCGCTGGTCGGGGTACCGCTGTCTGTCGTCCTGAACCGATACGCGACGCAGGTTTCAGGACGCCACGCACGCGCCGTTTTCCGCAATGAGGCCCGAGTCCTCGAGCTCGCAACTCGTCTCTCGACGCGCTCGAAGCATCCCCGCTTGGCATTGTGGGTCGCGTGGTTAGTGATTAAGGCCGATGGAGAGATCTCCGATGATGAAGCCCTCTTGATACGGCACCTTGTAACGATTATCGGGGATCAACATAAAATCGTAGATGATCAGTTCGCGCAGCTGGTTGACGTATCCGAGGATGAGGTTTGGGAACAATTTGCCGCGGAGAGTGGAGGTTTCGCCGACATTCTCGAACTCGCGAATGAAGTGGCAAGCGTTGACGGAGCCCCGAACCGCGCTGAGCGCGCCACAATATCAAAGATTGAGGTCTGGCGACACCGACGAGAAGGCCACTCACAAGTCGACTGACGGTCAACTCGCACCAGCGGTGGCGCGCAGTCCGGCTGAGGAACACTGCGGGGTAGGTTCGACGGCGACGTAAAATGTCAGCGCTAGCCAAATTGCACCTCCCCACCCACCCTGCCCCTGCAGTCACGATCGAGATTGGCGCTTGAGCCGGGCATTTGGGAAAAGATCGCGGACCCTTCATCGGATGTCCCCCCAGCCGCACGGCTAACGCACGGCAGGCGCAACCACGCGCACATGCGCCTCTTAGACGACACCTCGCACCACACTCAGGGTCTTGCTCATTAT
>NZ_LVCU01000250.1:0-2547 GCF_001647185.1 Rhodococcus sp. EPR-147 | reverse complement strand
CGGCGACCATTTCAATCAAAGGATATACAACCAGCCGAAGACAGAACCACCACATATACATCGCAGAATAGCTCCACGCGGAGGCGTCGGTCAGAAGACCATGTGCGATGTCGTTGCGTAAATTCGGCCCACCTTGAGTGACAAGCAACGCCTGCATCTCCATGACCATCCCAGCACCGAAGATCTCCTCAGCCTCTGTCATATCGAGAAGCGCGTTGAGACCCTTCTCGCTTTCTACCCCTCGCTCGTCTACAAATAACGTGTACACGCCGTTGGACTGAAGCGCTACTCGGACAGCGTGTTCCAACTGCGGAACTAAGACTGATATCGCGATACCGTAATTCCCGGCTAGACCGAGTGTCAGACCATCGGCCCAAAGCGTTTCATGGCCTGCGGGAACAAGCGGCGACTCGGAACACAATGACACCATGTACTGTCGGCCGAATCGATGGTCCGTTGTGAGAATCTCTTGGGCAGGCTGAATGACTCCCGTCGCGACCAGCTGGGAATGGAAGCCCACCGTTCGGACCATCTCCCCCCAGACTGCAGCCGCGTCGGCACCTTGAGTGGAACCGGGTGTCGAGGCCACTTTCCGGAAGTCGGATGAGATGGTCTCCAACCGGAAGAGGTGACTGATACTGCCTTCGAGCATCTCCGCAGCTGTCTCGCGAGTCCGTGCCTCGTCCATCGGCGGCGCGAGCTTCGCGAATGATGCCAGCGCGTCGAACTTGTCGGCATGCCCTGATACCTGCGATCGCGCGTACGCGACGTAGTCGGTCAAATCCACTGGATCTGATTGGATGCGCATCATCTGTTCGATCGAGGCTTCGCGGCTCTCGCGCAGTCGGCGACGAAGCTGTTCGATGAGTTCGTCGAGCTCGTTGGCAGCGCGATATGAGCGCGGGATCGTTCGTAAGATCGCGATTGCTTTCTCGAGGAACGAGCCCTCAACGAAGGCACCTGATACTAGATCCGTTTTCACCCGGGCGTCGGCCTCGGCAATGTATGTATGTGCGATACGCTCAAACGCTGCATTCTTTGCTGCACCGTCGGATTTGGGCAGCCACGTTACCGCTTCGCGTTCCAGGTGTCGGGACAGCCGAGGGTTTCGATCGACCGCCTGCGCTGCAAGTTGAACCAACGATCTATAGATGTCTGCGCGTCCGCTCTCGTCGACCCTTCCGTGCAGACGCAAGGTCTCAGCAATCTGCACAGTTCTGAAGTTGTCGGCGAGCTGGCCCGCAATTACCTCTCCGATCAACACATCCGTCATCTCACGCGCCCTGACCGCCCCTTCTGGGCCGCGCCGAATCGCCAGCTCTAGGGCCCGTATCCACGCATCTCTTCCATATCTGAACCACACTTCTTGAGACAACGGTGTTGACCGATAGGCATCGATTGCCAGATCCAGTGTGGCGACATCGGATCGGTTCCCATAAAACCAGGCGACGTCAGCGGCCCGAGCTCGAAGACTGTCGTGCTTGACGAGTGGGACGATCCGCGCCAGCAAAGCCACGTGACTAGCTTCGAGATCTGACGGCAGCGGCGTCCGTCGGCCGCCGAGCTGCATGGCCGGCGTGTACGGCTCCGACCAGTCGTCGGAATTGAGCATCGCAGACGACGCTGTTGCGAGCACCTGAAGCACAAGCTCTTTGAAGCCAGTCACTGCCGGATCCTTGGCCGCATTCGCGAGATCTGGCGACAGTAGTTCTGGAAGTTCGTAGGAGTCTGCCGATACTGATTCGAGCACATCCTCCCACCATGAGGGTTCAATCAGGTCGTCGCTCAGGTTCATTCGTAGGATCCTTCCGCCCATCCAGCGCTTTGCCACAGTGCCGCGAAGACACCGGACCGTCACCACAATTCTCGATGTGGCCCCATCTCGAACGACGGATAGCAACAGTTGTTTTCAATCACTGTATTTCAGCACCAATATTTCTGTACTGGACATGCACACCGCCGATTCCACTCCGCCTCTTTCTTTCCGAAGCCTTCCCAACGCGAGAAAGAGGTTCGATCACGGTGACTTTGGCCATCGCGTTGATCACTAAAGCAAAGACTGTTGCATTAGCGTCGTCCACGAATCATCCTCAGCTTGTGCTGCCGACGAGCGGACTCCAGTTGCGGTGCAAATAGTTCGATGCCTGCTCGTCCGACTGAGGAGACCGACGGATCGGGCGACTGTGCGTACTCTTTCATCTGCTCGAGATGACCGGCGATACGTTCGTGGCGTTCGCCCCAGTGAGTGCCAAGCTCTATCAAGGTGGCTATCTGACCGGGGTCCACTCCCCGCGGGACCAGAATGCGGGCCAGGTCGTGGATTGGTATTGCTGGCCCAATGCTGTTGGCCGAGTGTAGAGCGAACTCGGTGTCTACGACGTGGGTGTCAAGGAGGTGAGCTACCCATTTGCTGTCCCCACCGTTCAATGCCCAGAACACTCTGCGTCGAGCTGAGTCAACAGGACACGCTTCGAGGATCCTGGTCTTGGCGTCGATGTCCAGCTTGTAGCCGGAATGATCGAAAGCGTCTAGAACGGTGAAAATGTC
>NZ_LVCU01000249.1:0-11535 GCF_001647185.1 Rhodococcus sp. EPR-147 | reverse complement strand
CGCCGTACAGATGGAATTTCATCGGCAGTTCGAGTTGCGCTATTGCCGAAACCCACAACGGCTCGAGCCCTGGAGTTAGAAACGCGCCTTGATCGTCGCTGGCAGCAAGCAATGCTGCTGCGGTGGCTGCTTGGAGATCCTTCCTGTCGGACGTTAGAAGTCTCCTGATCGCACTTTCCGCGTGTTCGTTCCTACGGACTACCAGTTCGAGCTCAGCGATGTCCTGCGGGGTGACTCTCGGTTCGACGAGGTTGAAGTAGCGATCGACGTGCCGCTCTGACAAGGCAGTATTCACCAGAGCGCCGCGGACGGCAGGCTCGTCCAACAACTCGATGAAGAGGTCGTCTTCGAGTGCGTAATCATCGAGTACACGACTGAGCACGGAGTGCGCTTCGCGTAAAAGCCCGTGGGTTCGTGCGGCCTCTAGCCAGGGCACTAACCGGACGTCAGAGCGAGCGATCGCCGCGAACACCGTGTACGAGCGGTTCGCGACACCCCAGTCGGTTCCGTCGAACTCGGGCTTGAGTAGTGCCAATCGCTCGCACAAGACTTTTGGGTCTTGGACAAGGTACGGGGCGACGTGCGTACGAGCTTCCTCTTCTATGTGTTCGCGCCACTGCCTCCAGTTCGATCCGGGTGGCCGTGCCTCGAACAGGAACGCGAGCAGTGGGTCCGTCTCGGGGTAGTCCTTACCCAACGGCGCAGCAAGGGCGCGTACTTGAGCGCGAAGGCCGGGGTAGTCAGCGCTTGCGTCCACGACGTAATCCGCAATGGAGATCGCTACTTTGGTTGCAGTAGATGCTTCTTCTGCGGAGACGCGAGCGCCGGGATGCGATTCGAGCCCGCGCGCGACACGCGACCACTCGCTGGCCAGGTCGACGAGCGACTTGAGGTCAGAGCGCGTGAGGTTGCTCGGTTCGGCTCCGAATGGCTCCCATACTCGGTCCATGAGCGTCGACATCGCGTGTGCGGGTAAAGTCGCACTGACCATTCGAGCTACATTGAGGTCTTCGGCGCTCATCCAACTCGCATCCAACGTCGGACGAAGCAACTGGCGTAGAGCCGATACCGCGACCGAGGTGCGTTCAGACACTCTGCCGTCGTCTTCTGTCCATCTCTGGATCCGCAACCACATCTCTGCGAGTAGACCTATCTGAATGGTGCCCTCGGGACCGAATCCACGCACATTGTCGACGACGCTCGTCCAGAAGGACTTCGGATCTCCACCTGACTGGCGAATCTGACAGGCGACATCGGCGGCCACAACCGCGACCTCGAATACGTGCAGATGCGCTATCGCCGCGCCTAGTGACCTGGTCACTACGTCGAGGGCGGCGCTTGTGACGTATGCCGAATCGCCCACACTAGCGCGCCAGTTCGCAACGGCCCGATCCACGACTAGTTTTGCTTCCGCCGGGCCAAGGTGCAAGAACTGTTGCAGCAAAGGTTCACGTGCGCCAGCGACCTCGACATCGTCGATAACCAGGTCGAAGAGTCTGTGCGCGGTCAGGTTTGCGTTGGGTGCCTCCGCTACCGCGCACCTTGCGACCGCGTGGGCGATCTCGAGTCGTTTGTGGGGCCATGATTCGAAGAGTTCGCTCACTGGAATCACGGGGGTAATGCCAGAGAAGAAATACTCCACGGTAATGGGAACAGCGAGTATTTCCGGGGCAACCTTGTAAACGTTCTCGTACTCGCCTCCTGAGCCAAAGTGGTGGTCCACGTCCAGCAACCCTCCGACAGCGACTTCGTTGATTGCCTGTGTCACTACTGCCCTCGAGTGCCCCAGCTGTCCGGCAAGCTCTGAAATCTCCGAGTCCCGCAGTGTGCCGAGTAGAGCGATCAGCGCGAGAATGTCACGGGCCGCGGTTCGTAGACCCGCGCGCTCCAGGTAGGTAAGGACGCGGGCATGAAGCGCAGTACCTCTGTACACGTCCGGCAACCCGACGTCTGTGCGTGTCAGATCCGCAAGGTAAACAGCCCATCCCGGCCGACCTTGCGCTTGGTCCAAGATCCGCGCCAGTTCGATCTCGCCTTCGATTCCACGGTTGCGAACGATCCTCGCGATGTCCGGTCGAACCAACGGCTCGACTTCGAACTCCACCCGATCCGGAAGCGCCGCACCGACCTCATCTCGTTCGTGAGGCCAGCAGACGCCGATTAGCGCGAAAGCGAGCTGCTCCTGCCTGCGGATCACGGTGAGCTGCTCGAGCACAGCCAACCTCCGCCTGGCATCGTCGACGACTACGTAGGACGGCTGCGTCTCAAGTATGTCGGCCATCAGTTGCTCGTCGTTGGGTATGCCTTCGACGAAGTACAGTTCGTCTATATTGCTCAGCAGAGCGGACTTTCCCACTCCTGGCAGACCCCACACGACAATGTCACTCGTCAGCGATTGAAGCTGTTCCAGCACACCATCCCGTCCGATGAGGCTCGGCGCAGACGCGCCGAACGTGATCGACGCGGGTACTCGGGAAAGAGAGAATGGACCACCACGCAGGCCGAGTAGTTTCTTCCGCCACTCACCGTTTGCGAGAAGTCTGTCGGCGAAGAAGTTCCGATCCACGATCGCGTGCAAGCGGTATCCGGCGTCCTCCGCGAGTTCGTAGAGTTTGCGACGTTTCGACTCGTTGAGCTCTGCCAAAGTGACAGATACCAGCCACTCCCCGGGAAGACCATGCTCGGTGAGTGAATTCATCGCGGTCCGAAGGTTAGACCTAGCGCCATTCTCTGTTCGTGATGACGTGATTGCCATCCGTACCGGGTCCACACCAGGCGACTGGATTAGATCAGCGTCACGGCCAGAATCGGATCCCCCACGCACCGGTACCAGGTTCGGGTACGTCACACTCAACAGGCTTGTAGCGCATTCCTCGAAGAGTGTGGGGTTGATTTGCACAGACGTGTCTGCCAACGACGCGGCGATGCGCTCGTACAGGTTCACAGACACTTCCTTATATTCGACGTTCATGACGGACTGTGCACTGGTCACACCAGCGACGACAGGAGACCCCGCCCGCCTACTCCGTACCTACTGCACGATGCAGTCGCTTGAGCCGTTAACCAGCTGCGCCAAGTATTGCACCCTGAGCAGTGCGTCGGGCTTTAGTCAACGAACTCACGCGAACACAACCGACCATAGCCATTAAATACGTTGCACTGATGAGTAACTCGTGTCCAAGCCACCACACAACGCACACGTGTGGCACAGGCCGGGAAGTAATCATGGTTCGCATCCGGTAGTGCAACGTCAAGGTTGGTCGCTCGCAGCGTTTCAAGTGCAACGCGGTATGAAAAGGTGATCGGGTGCGTATCAGCAAAGACGAGGAGATCGCCGAACTGCCTGCCACGACAGCCCGCACCTTGGCACGTTGGTACCGGGTCCCCCACGTCACCGGGGTCGCTGCCGAGGTCTTAGGCATCACCGACGCAGAAGCCATGTCCGCCCTCCACGCCTTGGCCGCTGCCGGCTATCTTGAACGATCCGGCGCGCCCACCGACGGAGAGGACTTCTGGGTCACTACAACTCAAGGCAACGCCCTGGCGCAGGCTTCTTTCTCCCGACCAATCACCCGCGGGACAGCGGACAAATATGTGAACGAAATCGTGGACCGCGCCGGCCAATACAACGCCGACCCGACCAAGCTGCTAACTGTGAATCGGCTTTACGTATTCGGCAGCTATCTTGACCCGGGTCGCACCCACGTCGGTGACGTGGATGTCGCCATCGACATGCTTCGGCGCAACGACGACGACTGGACTTCACAGGCACGCCAGTACGTTATTCGGAGCGGGAAATCCTTCAAGAACTTCTACGCGGAATTACAGTGGCCGACAACGGAGCTGGTCCGCCATCTCCGCGCAAGACGCCCCGCGATCAGTATCACGAACGACGAGATGGGGTCGCTCATCAAAGATTTTCGCTTAATTTATGACTTGTCTGCCGATCCGACAGCCATTCAGCCATCACCGAGTGCCGGAAAACACGTCATGTGAGTCGGCAGCCGCCTACGTTTCGGCCGAAAGTAACCACCACAGATATTCTCTGCACGCTAGACTCGATCCGTGCCTGACAAGGACGGCTACGTTCTCATAGATGAACTACCCGACGACGATGCCCGTGTGAAAGAAGTGTTCGCACGGTTCGGCCTCACTGCTTACAAGGCTCAAGTGTTCGACCATGGGCTCGTCAATCTTGTGGCCTTTGCGCGAGGATCAGAGATTATTCACAGGGCAACCGAAATCGACGCTCTGTTCGTCGAGCTGTTCCGCAAGACAACCGGCGCGCTTGTCAACACCATCTCCAAAGAGAACCGTCTGGGTCCCGCCGACCTGGAGACCTGTCGCCGCGCAGTGTCGGAGAGGAATCGACTAA
Source organism: Rhodococcus sp. EPR-147 (assembly GCF_001647185.1). Lineage (NCBI taxonomy): Bacteria > Bacillati > Actinomycetota > Actinomycetes > Mycobacteriales > Nocardiaceae > Rhodococcus > Rhodococcus sp. EPR-147. The sequence goes on along the minus strand of NZ_LVCU01000249.1, from coordinate 7,160 downwards.
TCCATCATTTCTTTCGTGATCACGCTGAAGACTTCATAAGCGCGGCTGGGCAACAAATAATGATCAACGATCTCGCCGAAATCGCGCTATTACTTGACGCTGCCGAAACGGCCTGCAGTCGCGTAACGCTCGAAGTGGGCAAGGCGCGTGGGTTGACCGCGGAGCTCGTCAACCAAGAGTTCAATCGCCTTATGGAGCGCGCTGCGGACTAAACCCATTACGTACTTCCGAACGGAACAAACGGAGATCTGAGGGCCCGGTCCTCGCCATACCGTCGCGGCACTCGGGGGTTTCGAGCCACAGGTTAAGGCCGTCAGCTGCGGGCTTGAGCAGACCGTTGTCGACATCTTCGTCGACGGCAGTCGTCTCGATGTCCCCGGCGACGCAGTCTGTGTTTGTACGCGGGAGACGTCAGCTGTGCTTCGACACCGCTTCTGACAGCGTGCACGAGCCTCACCCAGGATTCGCGTTCGACAGACGCCTAAGCAGTCCTCAGCACGCATCCAGGTGACGCTGCAATCACCTCCCCGCCAATGCTCGGACTCCCTCGATCAGAGGGGCCACTCACAGTCGGCACACATCTGAAGAATGCCGCCAGCCTCAGACCGGATGATCCATCGGTGAGCCTAACGACTGGCACAGGCGGCCAGCTTGTCCAACGGATCCGTGAAGAACCACCACCGTTCAGGTGAGGCCGCGTTTCCAAAAAGATGAGTAAGTGATGAGTTGGGGGGACGGCGATCCCCCGAGCCAATCCCGCTGTCCGGAGATCGGATTCAGCGCCAGCTCAGAGGCAGTTCTCAAGTCGTTAGACATGCACTTGACTCCCGATAAAAGTGATTAAGAGTCAAGTCTCCGAAACGCCCTCCGGCGCTTGCGAACCCGCAGGTCACAGAGTTGTCCATTCTCGCCAAGCTTGCGGTCGCCTACACGTACCCGGACAACAAAAAGTGCCCCTGAACAGCGAATATGCTGTTCAGGGGCACTCGTTGTGCGCCATCAGGGATTCGAACCCCGGACCCGCTGATTAAGAGTCAGCTGCTCTAACCAACTGAGCTAATGGCGCCGGTCCGCACCGCGTGTTCTCTGCGGTGCGGGAGAAACATTAACAGCAGATGCCGCCAGATGTGAAATCGGCTGGTCGGAGCACCTGTCGCGTCAGTTGAAGATCCTGCGAACCACGAGAACTGCCACCACTGCGCCCACTCCGAGGAGGGTGAACTTCACTGCCGGCTCGTTGAGCTTGGCCACCACGGACTGCTTGGTGTTGGCGACGATGTTCTTGGGGCTGGCACGGACGCTCAGCTCGTCCAGGGTGCTGGCGAGCTGATTGCGAGCGGCCTCGATCTCGCGCTCGATTCGGTCGGTGTCCTTGGCCACGTGTCCTCCAGCTTGTTGCAAATAGTCTCGGTCGCAGTCGAGCCTAGAGCACGACGATATTTCGATACTCTCGTGCGGTGACCGAATACAGCAAGCTCGAGCCGGGCGACACCGCTCCGGCGTTCACCCTGCCCGACGCCGACGGCAACGACGTCTCTCTCGCCGACTACGCAGGCAAGAAGGTGATCGTGTACTTCTACCCCGCCGCGAGCACCCCGGGCTGCACCAAGCAGGCCTGCGACTTCCGCGACAGTCTCGCCGAGCTCAACGGCGAAGGCCTCGAAGTCATCGGCATCTCTCCCGACAAGCCGGCCAAGCTCGCCAAGTTCCGCGACAAGGAAGAGCTGACGTTCCCGCTGCTCTCCGACGAGGAGAAGACGACCCTGCAGGCGTGGGGCGCATTCGGGGAGAAGAAGAACTACGGCAAGGTCTACGAGGGCGTCATCCGCTCCACGTTCCTCGTCGACGAGGAAGGCAAGATCGAGGTGGCGCAGTACAACGTCCGCGCCACTGGCCACGTCGCCAAGCTCCGCCGCGATCTAGCGGTCTGAGACCTCACTGCCCGAGCCGGCCAACCGCTGCAGGAACAACGCCTCGGCGACGGCCATCTTCTCGATTTCCGTCGGGTCCACGCTCTCGTTGGGAGCGTGGATCCGGCACCGAGGTTCCTCGACGCCCATCAGCACGATTTCGGCGTCCGGCAGCACCTGAGCCAACGCGTTGCACAGCGGAATGGATCCGCCTTGCCCCGCCGTCCCCATGGGATGCCCGAAGGCCTCCTCCAACGCCTCGGACAGCGCCGCGTAACCCGCCCCGTCGGTCCTGGCTCGAAACGGCGACCCGATCGCCTCACGCTCGACGGTGACCCGCGCATTCCATGGCGTACGCACCTCCAGGTGAGCCACCAACGCATCCTGAGCCCGCTGCGGATCCATCCCCGGCGGCACCCGCAAATTCAGCCGTGCCGACGCACGAGGCGAGATCGCAGCAGCCGAACCCACGACCGGTGGGCAGTCGATCCCCAGAATCGTCAGAGCAGGCCGCGCCCACACCGCCTCGGCCACCGAGCCCGAACCCGCCAGCCCGACGCCATCGAGCACGCCTGCATCGGCACGGAACTGCTCGGCGTCGTACTCGACCCCGTCCCAGGTCTGTGTTCCGTCCAGTCCGTCGACCACGGTGTCGCCCTGCTCGTTTCGCAACGTCGAGAGCACCTGCACCAACGCGGCCAGCGCGTCCGGCGCAGGCCCGCCGTACATGCCCGAGTGCACCTCCCCGGCAAGGGTTTCCACATGCACGACCACGTTGGCGATACCGCGGAGCGTGGTGGTGACCGTCGGCAAACCCACCTTCGCGTTGCCGGTATCGGCGATGACCACCATGTCCGCCGAAAACAGTTCGGGGCGCTGCTCCACGAGCGCTTCCAACCCGCCGGTGCCCATCTCCTCCGAACCCTCGCAGACGATCCGCACGCCGACCTCGAGCGACTCCCCCAGCGCCCGTAGCGCCAGCAGATGCATGATCACGTTGCCCTTGCAGTCCGCCGAACCCCGCCCGTACCAACGACCGTCCCGTTCGGTCAGATCGAAAGGCTCACTGTTCCAAAGTTTTCCGTCACCCGGAGGTTGAACGTCGTAGTGCGAGTACAGCAGAACGGTCGGCGCTCCCGCGCGAGCCGGCCGCGAACCGACCACCGCCAGAGAGCCGTCGACCGTCTCGATCAGTTGGACGTCGGGAATGCCTGCGTCGACGAAGGCCCGTTGCACCCACTGCGCCGCACCGGTGCATTCCTCGGCCGGAAACTGCCGGGGATCGTGCACCGAGGTGAAGCGGACCAACTCTGCCAACTCCGATTTCGCTCGGGGCATCTGCGATGCGATTGCAGATCGAACGTCGACGGGTCGCGGATCGGCGGGCATGAATCCTCCAAACGAGAAAATGACAGACGGGCCGTAGCCAGTCTGTCATCACTCGTCTCGAGAACGGTTCACCGTCAGCCGCCGGAGAACTCCTGATGAATCCACTCACCGGTCTGCTGCCAGTGCCGATCCCACGCTTCCTGCTCGAGCTGTTCGGGCGACTTGCCCGGCTCCGGAACGGGAACAGGAACGGTGAACTGCGGAGGGGCCACCGTGGACGGTGACGGTGCCGGCTGCGGGGCGGCCACAGCCTGACGCGGCGGATCCTGCGTCGGCCACGCCTCGGTCGTCGGTGCAGGCTCGACAACTGTCGATGGGTCCACCGTCGGAGGAATCGTCTCGGGCGGCGGCGCAATCGCCGGCGCAGGCGGAACCACAACAGCAACCGGGTCGGACGTCGTCGGATCCGCCTGCCGGGTTGCCCCCACCAGATCCGCACCGGAATCGCGCCGATCGACGCTCTGCTCGGCAGTCGACTCGGATTCACCCGGCAACGTCGCAGCGACCGCGACACCTGCGGAGAGCACTCCGGCCAGCAGCACTGCGGCGAACACCAGCTTGCGCCCGGAGCCTCCCGACCGGGCCGGCTTCGTGCCGACAGTCGAGGGCGCTGCAGGCACCGGAAGCGGCACTACCACCGTGTCGAGATCCGTAGCCTTCGCTACCTCGACGGTCTCCTCGGGCTCGGAGTCGGCAATCTCGGCGTCGGACTGGTCGGACTCGTCGGCTGCCACGACCTCGGTGTCGGCGGCCGCGACCGGCTCCAAGTCATCGGTCGCCGCCTGCGCGGTGGCAACCACAGCCGGCTCGTCCTGGTATGCCAGCAGCGCAGCTCCTCGCGCCGCGACCTGGTCCGCATCACCCACGCGCACGACGGGAACGCCGAGCCCGAGAGACAGGATGTCCACCAGGTCTCGATTGCTCGAAGAATCGCCGAAGAGGGCCACGAACTCTGGCTTCTTTCCGGACTGATCCACCACTTCCCACGCCAGTGGGATGGTGCTGCCGATGCGCTCGGGCGACATCGAGTCCAGCGCAGCAGTCTTGGCCGGGGTGATGGAGGCGTGGGCTGCGTCGGCGAGGGAGATGGAGACGCCCGTGTCGCCCATGTAGTACAGAAGGACGGTGTTCGCGTCGGCGAATTCCTTCGACGTCGCGAGCCAGCCGAGGAATGCCTCGGACGCGGACGACAGCAATGCGGGTTCGTCGCCCAAGGCGGCTGCGAACTCGGCGCGCTCGTCCTCGGTTCGGTACATCACGCCTACTGCGTCCACCTGTGTGGCGAGTGTCGCCGCCTCGGCGCGCATCGTCTCGATCGCCTTGGGCAGAACCGAGGCCGCGTCGGGGTCGAGCGGGGTCGTACGGTCGGCGAGTACCTCGCCTGAGGTGGGCTCGACAAGAATTGCCTGCATCGAGCCAGATTCGATCGCTATACCAATAGTTGCCATGGCAGTCTCCCTGTGCTCAGGGTGGAGGCACCCGACCATGAACGTCATCCAGCGGATCCGAACGACGATCACCCTGCACGGAATTTGATTCTGTTGCCTGAACCATACCTGTTGACGGTTAAATTGGCCTGAATCGGCCTTGGAGTTTGTCACAGTATGGGGAACCAGCAGTTGTCGTCGACCCCAGGTTTCTTCCATACCTCCAGCTGAAACACGCGTGTCCGACCCCGAAACCGGAACCGGTGGGAGTGACCTACCGGACCGTTGTGGATAACGAGCACCCGCGCCGGATAGCCTGACCGGGTGGAATCCTCTGCTCGTGCCCAGTCCTCGCGCCGTCTCGACGCCGCGCTCGAGTCGACGGCACAGACACAGGAACTGATGCCACGACGACGACCCACCCAGGAACGCAGCCAACGGAAGTTCGACGCACTGCTGCAGGCCTCACGCGAGTTGCTCAGCGATGTGGGTTTCGAGTCGTTCACCTGCGAGGAAGTCGCGTCACGCGCCGAACTGCCGATCGGCACGCTGTACCAGTTCTTCGCCAACAAGTACGTCATCGTCTGCGAGCTCAACCGCCAGGACCTCGTGGGGGTCCAACAGGAACTCGCCGAGTTCGACGGCGAGGTCCCGTCCCTGGACTGGGTGCGGTTCCTGAACAACTTCGTCGACCACATGGCCGGCATGTGGATGACCGATCCGTCGCGCCGTGAAGTGTGGCTCGCCATGCAATCGACACCGTCGACGCGCGCAACCGGGGTGATTCACGAGCGGGAGTTCGCCGAGCAGGTCTCGCGCATGCTCGGACCGCTCACTCCGCGCACGCCACGGCACCGCCGCAACCTCATGGCTCAGGTGTTGGTGCACATCGTCTACTCGATGCTCAACTTCTCCGTGCAGGACGGCCAGAGCCACGAGGACGCCGTCGCCGAGCTCAAACGCATCATGATGGCGTATCTGCTCGTCGCCGAGAAGGAGAGCAGGCGTTCCGGCGGCTCGACGAACGAGAGCGAACCAGCCTGAGCAACCCGAGCCCGCACAGACGAAAGGCCCGCCCGATCACCTGGATCGGACGGGCCTGACTCGTTCTCGGAGCGAATTCACTCCTCCAGAATCGCCACCGCGGCGGCGATGTCGCCGTCATGTGTCAGCGACAGATGAATCTTCACCGTCGGCAGGAACTCCTGCGCCATCCCGTGCAATTTGATGGACGGCCGACCCCACGCATCGTTGACGACCTCGATCAACGGATACGGGTTGTCGCCGATCTGCGGCGGACGCGCGAATCGCGACGTCGCCCATGCCTTCAGCACCGCTTCCTTGGCGGCCCACCGAGCCGCGTAGTGGCGGGTCGGGTCGGAACTCTTCGTTGCTGCATGACGCCGCTCGCCCGCGGTGAAGCTGTCGCGGATCATCGTCGTGCCGACCTTCTCCATCTGCTCGGCGAAGTCGGACACCGTCACCAGGTCGAAACCCACTCCCAGGATCGCCATCAGATGGCACCCGGCAGACCGGAGGAGTAGACATCGTCCGCGCCGAGGCGAGCGGACTCGTTGAGCAACACGTTTGCCTCCAGTTCGCGTGACGCCTTGGCCGGCGTCCCGTCATGTCCGAGCCGTCGATCGTCGGGCCGCTCGTAGAGGGAGTCGCCCCCAACCATCGCCGAGATCAGCCTGCGCTGACCGGCGATTCGGCGCTCGTTCGCCTTGGCGATGTACTCCGCACGCCGTTCTGCCGGAACGGCCTCGAGGAATGCCTGCGGGTGCACCAGGGCGACGAGTCCGGACACGTGCCCGAATCCCAGGGAGGTGAGCAGACCTGCCTTGAGCGGCACCGAGTCACCGAAGCGCAGCGGCTCCCGTGCCCACACCAGATGCTCGAAGCCGGTCATCTTGTCGTCGACGCAATCGAGGCTGCGGTTCGGCGGAATGACACCGTTGGCCAGCACCTGGCACAGGCCGATCAGCTGCCAGGCAGCCGCTCCACCCTTCGAGTGTCCGGTGAGGCTCTTCTGCGAGACGACGAACAGCGGAGCGCCGTCCGAACGGCCGATGGCCTTGGCGAGGCGAGTGTGCAGTTCCGCCTCGTTCGGATCGTTGGCTGCGGTGGAGGTGTCGTGCTTGGAGATCACGGCCACGTCGTCTGCACTGACGCCCAGTGCGTTCAGCGAAAGCGCGAGCGCCGAATCCTTGCCGCCGCGACCGGCACTGAGCGCGCCGAGCCCCGGAGCCGGGATGGACGTGTGCACTCCGTCGCCGTACGACTGTGCGTAGGCCACCACTCCGAGGACCGGCAGGCCCATCTCGAGTGCCAGGTCTCCGCGAGCGAGCAGAATCGTTCCGCCGCCGTGGGATTCGACGAATCCACCGCGCCTGCGGTCGTTGGCCCGCGAGAACCGTCGATCGCTGATGCC
>NZ_LVCU01000248.1:0-33593 GCF_001647185.1 Rhodococcus sp. EPR-147 | reverse complement strand
GCGACCACGAGTTGCGCCTTGCCCAGCTTGATCTTGTCGACGCCTTCTTCGACGGAGACCGCCGCGGTGGCACAGGCGGCGACAGGGTGAACCATCGCGCCGTAGCTACCGATGTACGACTGAACCACGTGCGCAGCAACGACGTTCGGCAGAGCTTCCTGCAGGATGTCGTTCGCACGAGCGTCGCCGAGCAAGGTGTCGATGTACAGCGAGCGCATCGATTCCATGCCGCCCATGCCGGTGCCCTGTGTGTTGGCGACCAACGTGGGGTGCACCCAGCGCATCAGTTCCGACGGGTTGAAGCCCGAGGAGATGAACGCGTCGACCGTGGTGACGATGTTCCACAGGGCGACTCGGTCGACCGAGCTGGCCATGTCGGGCGAGATGCCCCACTTGGTGGGATCGAATCCGGTGGGAATCTGTCCACCCACGGTGCGGGTGAGCTTCATCTTGCGCGGAACGCGAATCTCGGTGCCCGCCTTGCGGGTGACCTGCCAGTCGCTCGAATCCGGAACCGGGGTGATGAGCGTGTGCTCGGGGTCCGCTGCTGCGAACGACCGGGCGTCGATCTCGGTTCCGACCACAAACGTGAGGTCGTTGTCGAGGAAGATCGAGGTCATCAGCGGAGCCGTGTTGCCGACCATCGCGCCGTCGTCGCCGTAGGTACGGATACCGCACTTCTCGACCACGATGTCGTGGTACTTGTCGGCGATGTCCTCCTCCGGCACCAGGTCACCGGACTCGATGTCGTACCAACCCGGCTTGGGATCGTTCTCCCAGGCGATGAGGCCGGTGTTCCATGCGAGTTCGAGAACGCCTGCGGCAGAGAGCTGCTCGTCGACCTCCATCTCGAAGCGGGTACGCGCCGAACCGTACGGTCCGAGCTCGCCCGCGCCGACGATGACGACCAGGTCCTTCGGGTCGACGTCCAGTGTCGGCCAGGCCGGAGCCGTGGTCGACGTGGACAGCCGCGGCGGTGCGGGCAGCGCCGCGATGACCGAGTTGTCCACTGCCTCTTCGGTCTTCTCGGCAGCGGCCGCAGCCGCGTCCCGAGCGAGCTCGACGAGGTTGAGCTTGGTGTTGGCCAAGCCGCCCGTGAGATCGACGACGATCGGCTCCTGCGCAGCCTGACGGCGAGCGGTAGGTGTGCACAGTTCGAGCAGTTCGGTCGCCATCTCGTCGGTGGACCAGGTGCGAACGCCTTCGGCCTCGACGGCCTCGACGATGGGATCGTTGCCACCCATCAGACCGGTGCCGCGCACCCACCCGATGTGAGCGTGGGCGATGGACACCCGCTCGGCCCAGTTCTTCTCCGAGCCCCACTTGGCGACGACTGCGTCGAGTGCGGCCTTCGATTCGCCGTAGGCACCGTCTCCACCGAACATTCCGCGGTTCGGCGATCCCGGCAGCACCACGTGCAGGTGAGTGTCGATGTCGGTGTCGTAACCGACCTTCGACAGTCCGGTGATCAAACGCTCGACCGACCAGAGCAGCACTCGCATTTCCATCTCGGCGCGAGCTCCGGCGTCGGACATCTCGCCCATGACCCGCGGCGCTGCGAACGGGAACAGCATCGTCGGAGTAGTTGCGGCCTTGACCAGAGTCTTTGCGCCACCGGCAGTATCGATGTAGTCGCTGCCGATCCACTCGATGAGTGCATCCACGTCGGTGTACGACGCGATGTTGGCCGGAACCACCCACAGCGACGCTCCGCTCCGTGCGCTGTCGCGGTAGAGGCTGCGGTAGAAGCCGAGTCGCTCGTCGTCGAGCCTGGAGGTGGTGACGAAGACCGTCGCTCCCCCGGCCAGCAGCTTGGCCGTCACCGCAGCTGCGATGGAGCCCTTGCTACCGCCGGTGACCACTGCGACCTCGTCGGCCCATGGGCCCTTGTCCTCGGATGCGACCGCGATGTCCGCGATGCGTCCGAAGGTTTCGGCCAGCACTGCCTTGTTCTCGTAGTCGGCCTTGGCCTTCCACCACTGTGCTTGAGCTGCAACGGCATTGCCGGCACCGGCGAAGGACTCGACGGCGACGTCGCCTGCGGTACCGAGCCACAACCGGGCCAGGTCCTCACGGGCGGTGGCCCACCGGTCGTCGATCAGGACGGCGCGCTTGGCGTCGAACGCCGGGGCGACGAGGCGAGGCCAGTCGGATCCCAACTCGGCCGAGACCAGCTCGACCAGAGCAGCGTCGGGATCCTCGGCCAGCAGTGCGTTGGGCGCATCGGCCAGTCCGAGCTGTTCGAGCACCAACCGGGCTGCGGAGGCGAGGACGCCGTCGCGGCCGGTGATGTGCTCGGTGAATTCACCGAGAGCAGCAGCGTCGACGGTTCCGCCGGCTCCGCCGCCTGCCTGCGGCATCGAGACTGCAACGCCGCGGCGTGCGGCCACCGCGGCCACTGCCGCGTCGATGACGTTGTCGACTGCGTTGCCGTCGGCGAGAGCGCCGTCGGCCAGGCCACCGAGCGCGCCACCACGAACCGAGGCACCGTCACGGGTACCGAGAGCGACCTCGGCGGTGACGTGGTGCGCCCAGCCGTCGCCCAGTTCCCAGGTCTTCTTGACGCGATCGGCGATCGAGGCCGGGCGCCGACCCGAGGGGCCGAAGACCTTGCGGAGATGGTCGTTGATGGAGTCGCTGAGCACCGGACCGAACGGCTTGTACGTACGAGCCAGCTTGTTCACCGTGCCCGAGAGCGCACCCATGTCGGCATCGGCTGCACCGTCGATGGCACCGAGCGAGAGCTCGGAACCGAGGTCGACGAGCAGCTGATTACGACGCGAGGACACTCCGTCACACAGAGCCTCGATGGTGTCGGCAGGCCCGATCTGATCGAGCTGCAGCTTGGTCCACAGACCGATGAGGATCTTGGTTGCATCGGCGGCGACGAACGCGATGTCGTCCGGACGAGGTCCGCCCGACGGTGCTGATGCCGGAGCGGGTGCTGCGGCCGGAGCTGCAGCTGCCGCCGGAGCAGCGGCCTCCACGGGTGTCGACTCTTCCTCGTCGGCCGGAGCCGGATCGGTGTCGGTGCCGTAGATGATCGCAGCCTCGCGCTCGAGGTTCAGAACCTCGACCGGGTGGCCGAAGCGGCCCGGTAGCTTGAGGGTCTGCGACGCGAGGTTGGCCACGGTCGGGGTTGCCCCCAGGCCGATCTCGACGAAGCGCTCGACGCCCATGCCGCCGTCGGACTCGTCTGCGAACAGCAGGTCCTGGGTTTCGATCCAGCGCACCGGGCTGGCGAACTGCCATGCCAGCAGCTCGGTCAGGATCACCCGGCACAGAGCGCTCGGCCGTGCTGCCCACGAATCGAACTCTGCGAGAACGGTGTTCAGCGGCTCGGACGGAACCAGATCGGCGATCTCCTGAACGAACTCGCGCTCGAGCGAGAACGGCTTGGGCACCAGGTTGGGGATGTAGCGCCCCACCAGGATCGCCGGATCGATCTGCTCGGGGAGCAGCGTCTCGAGGCGGTTGCGGAAATCGTCGACTCCGCCGCGTAGCACCGTGGAGTGGAACGGCACGTCGATGCCGGGAACCATGATGTAGGCGGCCTTGCCACCGAACTCCGCTCGGCGGATCGCGATCTTCTTCTCCAGCTCGCCGAGGCCGGCAACCGTGCCTGCGATGGCGTACTGCGAACCGCGCAGGTTGAGGTTGACGATCTCGAGGAACTCACCGGATTCTTCTGCGACACCGGCGACGAAGCCCTGCACGTCCTGATCGGCCAAGCCGATCTGCGACGGGCGGATCGCTGCCATGCGGTAGTCACTGCGGCCGCTGGCATCACGCGGAACCAGCGCGTGCATGGCCGAACCACGCTGGAAGACGACCTCGAGGACGGCTTCGAGCGGGAGCACACCGGCAACGGCTGCGAGAGCGTTGTACTCACCGACCGAGTGGCCCGCGAGAATCGAGTTCTCCACGAACGCACCGGATTCACGCAGTTCGGCAACCTGCGCGACGCCGAGAACGGCCATCGCAACCTGGGTGAACTGCGTCAGGTGCAGCACACCGTCGGGGTGCTTGTGGGTGACGCCGCGCGCCTTGAGCGACGTCGGATTGTCGCGCACCACAGCGAGAATGGAGAAGCCCAGTGCGCTGCGGGTGTGCTTGTCGGCACGCTCCCACACCTCACGTGCGGCCTTCGAGCGAGACCGAGCGTCCAGGCCCATGCCCGCCCGCTGGATGCCCTGACCCGGGAACGCGTAGACGGTCTTCGGCGGCGCGGTGCGAGCGGTGGCGACCATGACCAGTTCGCCTGCGACACGGCAGGAAACCTCGATCAGTTCGGCACCCTGGTCGAATCCGGTGCGGTCGACGCGAACATCGATCTCCGCTCCGGGTCGAACCATGCCGAGGAAGCGCGCGGTCCATGCGGTGAGGCGACGCGGCGGAGTCTTGGTGTCCGCGTGGTCGACTGCGGTCACCGTCTGCTGTGCGGCAGCAGAGAGCCACATGCCGTGCACGATCGGGCTGCCGAGGCCGGCGAGCAGCGCCGCGGCGTCCGAGGTGTGGATGGGGTTGTGATCGCCCGAGACCTGAGCGAACGCGGCCATGTTGCGCGGGGCCACGATGGTTGCCTGACGGCGGCGACGACGCGGGGTGTCCTTGGCGTCGGCGCTCACCGAGCCGCCGGCGCGGGCCGGATCGGTCAGCTCACCCTTGCCGGTGCGTCCGCGAATGGCGAAGCGCTCCACGAGAGTTGCGACGGCGGGAGCGTCGAGCCCCTCGCCGAGCATGGCACCGATCTCGACGGTGACCTCGACGACGCGGCCGAGGTCGGTGTCGAGCACCTCTCCGGCCGCAGCCTTGACCACGAGAATCGAGGTGTCGGTGGGCAATTCGCCGACCAGGTTGACGCTGTGGTCGAGGTGCACCAGGTCGAGCATGCCTTCGATGACGTCGATGCCCTCGGCGTTGCGGGTGGCACCCAGGACGGCGAAGACGGCGGGCCAGCAGGCACCGACCAGAACGTCGGGAACGGCCTTGCCGCTGACGGTCAGCGAGTCCGGCAGGCCGGAGCCGGTGACGCCTGCGTGATCGGCGATCAGATCGGGGATCCATGCGATGTTCAGCCGGGCGACGCCGCCCTTGACGGCCGGAAGGTCCTGGCCTGCAGCAACTCCGAGCAGAGCCGACATGGCCTGCTGTGCGTCCTGCGCGGTGACGACGGGAGCGCCGCCGTCGATCGTGGAGGCCGGAACCGTCAGGCGGATACGTACTTCCTTGCCCGGGGCGAGCGGAACCAGCAGCTCCACGTGCTCGGAATCGAGCACGGTCAGCGTCGAGCCGGTCTGCGGGTGCGCCGCGACCGTCTCGGACTCCACGGTCCAGTCGGCCGGATCACCCAGGCGTGCAACGGGGTTCTGCGTCATCCGCGAGGCCCAGGTGACGTCGGGAGCAGCCAGCACGATGCCGAGCAGTCCGGGTGCGATCTCGGCGTGGCGACGGCTCGCGATGGCCGTGGGCTCGACGCCCTCGGCGAGAAGCTGATCCGCGGTGGCCTTCTCGAAGCGATCGAGCAGCTCGCCCACGGGCTCGTCGACGCGAGTGATGCCCGCGACGGCGACGGTACCGGGGATGATGCAGACCTGATCGGCCGAGTAGCGAGCGGCGTGTGCCTGCCACAGCGAGTCACTGCGCCACCAGCGGCGCACGTCGCCGTCGACGACGGGGACGAAGTTGACCGGCTTGCCGGGCATGCGGCACAGCGAGGTGAAGAAGGTGATGTCGGCCGGGTGCAGAACCACGTCGGCGGCGTCCGGGAACTGTGCGAGCAGCGACTTCAGAGCTGCACGCGGGCGTTCGAGAACCTCGGCATCGGCGAACAAGGTGGGGATGGGTCCGCGATCGACGGGGTGCAGCCGAGCCTCGGCGCGCTGCAGCATCTCCAGGAAGCGGGTACGCCAGGTGACGTCGAGCCACACCGACTCGCGTGCCTCGGACACGGCATCGGTGAACTCGCCGCCACAATCGAAGTCGCTGCGCGAGTCCGTTCCGATGGCCAGATCGAGGTAGCGAACGAGCCACTGCTGGTACGTCATCTCGGCGACGTCACCGAAGAAGGGCTTGGCGGTGCCGTCGAGTGCGGCGATGATCTCGTCGCGACGCTCGGCCACGGCGTCGGCGTTGCCTGCGACCTCGTCGAGCAGTCGGCCGCACCGCGATGCCGCATTGTCGATCTCGTGGATGTCGGCACCGAGCTGGCTACGGCCCGAGGCCATTCCGCCGTTCGCGGTACCGGCACCGACCCAGTCGGGGGTTCCGGGTGTGTCGACCAGAAGCTGCTTGACCTCGGGAGCCGTCGTGGCCTCCAGGGTTGCCATCGCGGCAGTGCCGACGAGGATGCCGTCGAGCGGCATCTTCGGGTAGCCGTGCACAGCCGACCAGGTTCCGGTGAGGTACTCCGCTGCCCGCTCGGGTGTGCCGATGCCGCCGCCGACACAGACGACGAGGTTGGGCCGTGACCGCAGCTCAGCGTAGGTGGTCAGCAGCAGGTCGTCGAGGTCCTCCCACGAGTGGTGTCCGCCTGCGCGGCCACCCTCGATGTGGACGTTGACCTGGTACGAGGGAACCTCGTTGGCGATACGGATGACGGCGCGAATCTGCGCGACGGTGCCGGGCTTGAACGAGACGTAGCTGATGCCTGCCTCGGACAGCTCTTCGATGAGGGCCACTGCCTCTTCGAGTTCCGGGATGCCTGCGGTGACGACGACGCCGTCGATGGCCGCACCCGCCGCGCGAGCGCGCTGCACGATGCGGCGTCCGCCGAGCTGCAGCTTCCACAGGTACGGATCGAGGAAGAGCGAGTTGAACTGGATTGCGCGGCCGGGCTCGAGAAGCGTGGAGAGCTCGGCGACACGATCGGTGAAGATGTCCTCGGTGACCTGGCCGCCACCGGCGAGCTCGGCCCAGTGGCCTGCATTGGCAGCTGCGGCAACGATTTTGGCGTCGACCGTCGTCGGCGTCATGCCGGCGAGCAGGATCGGCGAACGTCCGGTCATCTTGGTGAACGAGGTCTCGACCACGACGCGGCCGTCGGGCAACGTGACCGGAGTGGGGGCGTAGGCGGACCATGCGGGCTGGACCTCGGGAGCAGCTCCCGGAGTGAGCAGGTTGCGGTGGCCACCGCGCGAGGACGCGGCGATGATGCCAACGCCCTGTCCACGCAACGCCGGGGTGGTCATGCGGGTGAGCAGGTCGCCCGGACCGAGATCGAGAATCCAGTCGGCACCGGCGTCGACGACACCGTCGATGGCGTCGACCCAATCCACGGAGTCGACGAGGATCTTCTGTGCGAGCTCGCGTGCGAGGTCGACGTCGAGCCCACAACGCTGCGCCCAGGCGCTGACGAGTTCGACGGCATCTGCCAGGGCGGGGTGATGGAAGCTGATCTCGACGGGAAGCTGCTCGAAGACCGGGGCGAACACGGCACCGCCACGCTTCTTGGCGTCGCGGTCAAGCTCTTCCTCGGCAGCGATCTGCTCGCACTTCTCCTGCACGCGAGCCAGCTGGGCCGGCGGCCCGGAGAGTACGACGCGACGACGGCCGTTGCGGATGGCGAGAGCTGCGGATCGCTCCGGCGCTCCGTCGATCGCGAGTTCGGCGATGATCGCCTGCAGTCGTGCGGGTTCGACGTTGGCAACCGAGACCATCGGCGCGCGGTCTCCGGCACCGATGATGCCGCGGCGGCGGCCGACGAGACCTGCCGCTGCACCCACGAGCTGGGCGACAGCCAGGAAGTTCGCATCCTGTGCGCCATCGGCTGCGACGGACTCGGCGGCGATGAGACCCTGCGAGTGTCCGACGACCTTGACGGGCGGGGTCTGGGCCGGATCGAGCCCCTGCAACTTCAACGCACGCAGTGCTGCGACCTGGGTGAGAAACACTCCGGGAAGCGAGACGGCAGCGGAGGTCAGCGCTGCCTCGGACGGTCCGTACGAGCCGACGGTGTCGTCGTCGGCGAGGTCCTGTTCGAGCATCCAGCCGATCGGGTCGAAGCCGACCGATCGCACGACCAGCAGCTCGTCTGCCACGGGCGCGAGAGTGACTGCTGCCTCGTTGACGAGATCGGTCAGTTCGGGTTCGAGCGCGGAGTCGCGAGCCAGTTCCTCGAGGGAGCTGAGCCATGGTGCGCCCTGGCCGCCGAAGGCCAACGCGTACGGCTCGCCCGCGGCGAAACGATCTGCCAGAGTCCGAGAGCCGCCATTGCTTCTAGGGGATTTGTCTGCGTTGCCGGTGCTTCGCGAGCCTCGTCCGTGTGATGGTGTGCTCTCGTTGATCGTCAAGGCTGAAGATTCCTCTCGTGGACGCCTCGGGGGTCGGGGCGTTCGCTGTGATGACTGCCCCATGGCGTCGTGGGCTACAAGGTCGAAGCGGTGAGCCGGTCTTCGTCGACAGGTCTCCTCCGCGCTGCTCAAGGTTGACACAAAATCATGAGGAAATCCTCAGGTTTGCTCGGACGTCCGAGTGCTACCAGCGAGTACGTCACTCGAAGTGGCTTTACCTTTTGTTTACCCGACTCGTCGGTAACCCGTATCCACGCTGGCGAGAGCGTCGAGCGGAACACCAGAACATGAGGAACGCCTCGCATTTTTCGTTATCTTTTCGTGATGTGATCTCGAGCACAGACGAGCAGCTCCCAACCTTGTCGGTGCGGTCCTCTACCTTGTGCGAACGAGCCGCTCGCCGGGAGAGCGGTCGACGAAATCCGGGGGGAATTCATGTATTCATCGGTAACGGATATCTGCACCGAGGACGAGCTCGACGCGATGCTTCTGCACATCGAATCGCATGCGCCGCAATCCCGTTCGCCACACTGGACACCGGGGTGGCTGGGCGAGAGCGAGGTGGCGTTGCTGGATGCGATCTTCTCGGCGCGCGCTCCCTACGGCGGCCCTTCGAGCGGGGTCCGTGCGGTCGTCCAGCGATGGCGATCGCATCGCGGCGATAACCGACTCGACGACTTGACAACCCTCGCCGAACTGACCAACAGTCCGGATCTACTCGTGGAGATTCTCTCCAACCGTCAACTGGTTCCGGGAAACAGTCGAACCAAGGGTGCTGCCGCTGCCGTGGCTGCTCGGACGTTGATATCGGTGGGCCTGAGTCGTTCGAGCGACTTCGTGCAGCACACCGAGGACCAATTCGAGGCGTTCTGCGCAATTCCCGGGCTCGGCGAGACCACCTGGGAGTGCATGCTCATGCATCTGGGAGTGCGCACCGACAAGGCGACCGAACATCTGAACTCGTTCGTCGCCGACGCACTCGAACCGCTCCACCAGAACCTGTCCGTCGGCATTGCCGAGGACCGCGCGTCCGTGATCCTTGCAACGACGGCGGACGCACTCGGCACCGAACTCGCCTCACTCGAGCACGCAATCTGGCGATATCAACACAAGTTACGCAGGCCGAAGAAGCGTCACTCCGAGGCGGCACTTCGACCGACGGGCTGACTTCGCGAGATCATCGCCTCCACACCGTCGAGAACGCACTCCAACCCGAACCGGTAGGCGTGCACGGGGTCGCTGGCGGCGTCGTACGACGTCGCCGCGGCCGTCCCGACCCGAGACGACACCGGAAAGCGCTCGCGGTCCATCACCCGTTCGAGGATCGGCGCGGTAGCCGCCCACCACTGGGCGTCGGACATGCCCGACTGCTCCTTGACACGGGTCACGCCGGCCAGGGCTCGCGCGGTACCGGAGACGTGAGTGAGAACCAGAGTGAGAACGGAGTCGATCTCGACGTCGCCCAGGCCGATGCCTTCGAGAGGGCGCAACTCGGCCTCGTACTTGTCGTTGGTGTGCGGACCGAGCACGGGCCGTGCCCCCTCCGCCTCGAGAAGCCACGAATGTTGTTGATACAGAGACCAATTGCGCTCGGCAACGAAGCGCATCGCTGGACGCCATCCGCCGGCGACGGAGGCCGGCTCGTCGACGTGCGAGTAGAGACCCGCAAGCGCTCGATCGATCATCAGATCGGCCAGCTCTTCCCGGCCCGGCACATGTGTGTACAGCGACATCGCGCCGACACCGAGATGCTGTGCCACGTTCCGCATCGACACCGACTCCAGACCGGTCGCATCGGCCAGTTCGATGGCGGCATCGACGATCGCATCCACGCTCAGTCCGGTCCGACTCGGCTTGGCACCGACTCGCCACAGAAGCCCGAGTATCCGGGCCGGGTCGAAGGGGACGTCCTTTTTCGATGCCACTCGGCGAGTGTAGCGACACCGTACGGTGTACACCGCATGACGTGGGCACACAGTCGAGCAGACCGCGGCACTGACAACAACCACCCGGGTTGTAGACTTCACCGGCACGCGCGAGTGGCGGAATTGGCAGACGCGCTGGATTTAGGTTCCAGTGTCTCAGGACGTGGGGGTTCAAGTCCCCCCTCGCGCACCACGGTCGTTCGGCCCGGCTTTTCTCGAGACTTCTGCAAGTTCCGACGTGTGAAGGCGGTTCGAATGCCCGAGGAATCGAACGACACGATCTTCGCCGAGATCGCAGACGAGAGACGTTCTCTCGCAAGAACTCTCGAGACTCTCACCCCCGAACAATGGGGCGCCCAATCGCTGTGCGAGGCCTGGACCGTCCGAGACGTCGCCGCCCATCTGGTGGTGCCACTGATCGTCCCGCTCTGGCAGTTCGGACTCGTCATGGTGCGCACCCGAGGCAACTTCGACCGAGCCAATCAACTGATGACCACGCGCGTTCGTCGCGAGCACGAAGACGAATTGCCCGCCTTGCTCACCGCCCACGCCGACAAGAAATTCACCCCGCCTGGCCACGGTCCGCTGGCCCCCTTGTCCGACGTCATCGTGCACGGATTGGACCTGTGCACGCCGCTGGGAATCGAACACCACGTCCCCGACCACCGCATGATCACGATGCTCGACTTCCTGGTGCCCGCGAGCGGTGCCGCACCGTTCAAAGGCCCCGAGCTTCGACTGCAGTGGCGCGCGACCGATCTCGACTGGAGCCGCGGCGAGGGCCCGGTCATCGAAGGATCGGCCGGCACCCTGGCACTGGTTCTGACCGGACGCAGCAGAGCCCTGGCGGACGTGACCGGGCCCGGTGCCGAGCAACTCGCCCAGGCACGGGCCAACCGTCGTCGGGCGTGAGCCGAACTCGAACCGTCCATGGTGAGAATCACCGCCGGGCCGCAGCACGCGACTACCTGCAGTAGTAGTACCTCCGGTACCGTCGAGGGGTGACTTCATCCCGCCCGAACCGTCGGCCAGCACTGATCGCGCTGGTCATCGTGTCCGCGGCGGTGTGTCTGGGCCTCGGCTGGTGGCAGTGGGAGCGCTTCGAGGCAGTGGGCGGAAACGGCCAAAACCTCGGATATGCCTTTCAATGGCCTCTGTTCGCAGTGTTCGTGATCTACGCCTACCGCAAGTTCGTCCGCCTCGAAGACGAGGACCCGGACGAGGCGGCAGCAGCGCGACCCGACGGACCCACAGAGGTGCCCCTCGACCTGCTCCCCAAGCGCAGCGCGCCTGCGGCGGACGCCCGAGACCTCGACGATCCCGAGGCTCGGCAACTACTCGAATACAACAGCTACCTCGCGGAGCTGAACGAATCCCGCGGGACCGACAGGAGCACCACGTGAGTTCGGCACCGGAGAAGACGCAGGCGTCTGCGAACAAGACACAGAAGATCGCGTCCGCGTTGCTGCGCTACCGCGTTCTGGCGTACGCCACGGGAATCTGGCTGCTCGTTCTCGTGACCGAGATGGTCGCCAAGTACATATTCAAGGTCGAGAACGTGCCCAATTGGATTGCCGTCGTGCACGGTTGGGTCTACCTCGTGTATCTCGTGCTGACCGTCGATCTGGCGATCAAGGTACGGTGGCCTGCTGCCCGCACGATCGGCACACTGCTCGCCGGGACCATCCCGTTCCTGTCGTTCTACGTCGAGCACAAGCGCACCAAGCAGGTCAAAGCCGATTTCGGCGTCTGACCTCAGCAGTTGATCGGCTGTGCGTTCTCCGGATCCAGTGCGTTCTGCACCAGCCGCTGAGCAAGCGGATCGTACGAGATTCCGGTGTGCTCGACGGTGTTGGCCGGGCACACGTCCTGCAGCACCACATTCGTGTTTCCTGCGCCGCTGAGCAGCGAGGCAGTGTACGGAACGACGATCTGGTCGTAACGGGTGACGATCGTCGTGTATTCGATGCCCGAGACGGTGTCGCTGCCCTCGTTCAGTCGCTCGAGCACGTCGTCCTGCACCGGCGGGCCCGCCGTCGGGTAGTTCGGCGGAGACAAAGCCACGATGCGCGCCACCGTTCGGTCTCCACCGAGGAAGCGGGCGTAGTAGCGCGGCACCGTGCCACCCTTCGAGTGGCCGACGATCGACACCTTCTGCGCACCTGTTGCCTCGAGCACGGAATCGACGAACGTCGACAGTTCCGCGGCACTCTCCGGGATGGGCTCGAGCGCACCGAACGCCCGAACCGGGCCGGTGTTGCCGTAGTCGATCGCGAACACGCAGTATCCGGCTTCGGCCAGCTTCGGCGACAGCGATGCCCAGTTGTCGTAGGAGTTCTCCAGGAAGCCGTGCACCAGCACCACCGGCTCCGGGTGTTGCGCGCTCGGAACACACGAGAAGTCGTTCGAGCCCGGAGGAGTCACGCCCGGGTGCGCGATCGAGTACGCGAACGCCTCGGCGAAGGAGCCCGCGGCCGGTGCCGCGGAGGCCGGGGCAACTGCCAGGCACAGCGCAGCGGCGGCGAACACAACCGACGTCCGCGTCAGAACGGTTCGCATCGCCACGAGCTACCGCCCCGTCAGTTCTTCGAGCGCCGGAACGAGCTTTCGCAGTGCGTTACCGCGATGTGAGGCGGCGTCCTTCTCGTCCGGGCTCAGTTGCGCGGCACTGCGGCCGTCGCCCTCGGGCACGAAAATGGGGTCGTAGCCGAAGCCGTTCTCCCCTACCGGCTCTCGGCGCACTACTCCGCGCCATTCACCGCGGACCACGGTCTCGGTGCCGCCGGGAATCACCAGCGCACACGCCGAGACGAATGCGGCTCCGCGACGCTCGTCGGGGGTGTCACTCAACTGCGCCAGAACCAGTGCGGTGTTGGCCTCGTCCTGCCCGTGTGTACCGGACCAGCGAGCCGAGAGCACCCCTGGCATCGCGTTCAGGGCATCGATTTCTATTCCGGAATCGTCTGCCACACAAGGTAATCCGGTGGCCGCAGCTCCGTCACGCGCCTTGGCGAGTGCATTCTCCTCGAAAGTCGCTCCGGTCTCGGGTGCCTCCGGGAACGGCGGCACCTCGTCGAGGCCGACCAGCTCGATCCCGGCCACTCCGGCGGCGTCGAGCACCCGCCGGAGTTCACGCAATTTCTTCGCGTTTCGGCTCGCTACCAGCAGCTCGGTGTCAGCCACCGAACTTCTTCTTCGATTCCGCGGCCGCAGGCTCGGGCAGATCGCCGGGGTACGGCAACGCCAGTGCTTCCTTCTGCACCTCGAACAACTTCTCGATGCCGACGAATGCGGAGTCGAGCAGCTTGTCGAGTGTGGTTCGAGGGAAGGTCGCACCCTCTCCGGTTCCCTGGATCTCCACCAGCGTGCCGGTGTCGGTGGCGACGACGTTCATGTCGACCTCGGCGCGCGAATCTTCCTCGTAAGGCAGATCGAGGCGCACTCGGCCGTCGACGACGCCGACACTGACGGCGGCGATCATGCACGAGATGGGCTGCGGATCGGCGAGGCGTCCCGCTGCTCGCAGGTAGGTGACGGCGTCGTTGAGAGCCACGAACGCTCCGGTGACAGCTGCAGTTCTGGTTCCGCCGTCGGCCTGCAGTACGTCGCAGTCGAGGGCGATGGTGTTCTCGCCGATGGCGGCCAAATCGATGCAGGCACGCAGTGAACGCCCGACCAAGCGGGAAATTTCCTGGGTACGCCCGCCGACCTTGCCCTTGACGGACTCACGGCCGTTGCGAGTGTGCGTCGCGGCCGGGAGCATCGCGTACTCGGCGGTGAGCCAACCGAGGCCGGATCCCTTCCGCCAGCGCGGCACGCCCTCCTCGACGCTGGCCGTGCACATCACCCTGGTGTTGCCGAACTCGACCAGCACCGACCCTGCCGGGTGGCTGGTGAAGCCGCGGGTGATCTTGATGTTGCGGAGCTCGTCGTCCGCCCTCCCGTCTTCTCGTCTGGACACGACTCGAAGCCTAGCGCGTCCTCAGACGGTGAAGACGTCCCCTGGGAGAACGGCATGCACCGGTCCACTGAACTCCGCTTTGGCCTCGGCGATGACGTCCTCGCGGGACGTCCACGGCGGAATATGGGTGAGCAGCAGCTCCCCCACCCCGGCCTCACGAGCGATGCGGCCGGCCTCGGTTCCGGACAGGTGCACGCCCTCGGGCCGTTCCGGACTGTCGGTCCACGACGCCTCGCACAGGAACATGTCGGCCCCGTGCGCCAGGTCCTGGACTGCCTGACACATTCCGGTGTCTCCGCTGTAGGCGAAAGTGCGGCCTTCCGCCGTGGTGATGCGCATGCCGTACGACTCGGGGGGATGGAACACCTGCCGAGCGAGGATCGACAGCTTGCCGAACTCCACTGTGCGTCCGTCCACCCAGCGACGCAGGTCGATGGTGTCGGACATGTCGTCGATCTGCCCGCCGCACTCGGCCGAGGCGACTCCGAGCCGGAACGCCGTGTCCTTGGGTCCGTAGACGATCGCTCGTCCCTCCGGCGGGCTGGGATGGTAGCGACGCCACACCAGTAGTCCGGGAACGTCGAGGCAGTGATCGGCGTGCAGATGCGAGAGCAGAACGCTCACATCTCCCGGATCGGCGTAGCGCTGCAACGCCCCGAGGATGCCGGGACCGAAGTCGAGGACGACCGGCGCGGTCTCCTCTTCTTCCAACAAGTAGCCCGACGCGGGTGAATCGGGTCCGGACACACTGCCCGAACATCCCAGGACGGTAATTCGCATGAAAGCCATGCTGCCACGCCGAGCGCATCACTCGAAACGTTCGGGCAGTATTCACAGCGCGAGTCGGCGAAATTCACCGCCGAACTCAGGTGTGTCCGGAGTTACCTCGAACTACGAAGTGGGCCGATCGAGCGATTTCGCGCGCGCCCTCTCGGCTCGCGCGTCGGCGGACAGCAGTCGAGCGGCAACCACTCCGCCTACCGCGCCGAACAGATGCCCCTGCCAGGAGACGTTGGGCTCGCTCGGCAGCACGCCCCACAGTGCGCTGCCGTACAGCACGAACACCACGACTCCGACCGCCAGTTGACCGAGCTTGCGGGTGAAGAAGCCACGCACCAACAGATATGCGATGAAACCGAAGATCAGGATCGACGCGCCGATCGTGTTCGTGTAGGAACCGGCGGTCAGCCAGGTACCGAACCCGCCGACCACCCAGATGATCCCGGTGGCAGCCAGACCACGCGTCAAACCGGAGAGCAACACCAGAAATCCGAGTACGACTATCGGCACGGTGTTCGCGATCAGATGCTGCCAGTCGTCGTGCAGCACGGGCGCGAACAGAATGCCCCACAAACCCTCGACCGAGCGGGCCTGTATCCCGTTGCGTTCGAGCCTCGAACCGCTGGCCACATCGATGAACTCGATGACCCACAGCAACACGGTGAATGCTCCCACCAGAATGGCGGCCTGCATCCAGACCGGCCGCGCACGCTCGGCGGGACGGTTACTGATATCGCTCATGATCGCCTCCGGAACAGTTCCCTCCACGGTACCGGGCAGAGGTATCGCGCCAGCTGAGCTCAAGCTCCCGATCCACCGAACGCGGACGTGAAGATCTGGCGGTACGTGGGGATGCCGGCCACCGAGGTGGCGTCGAGCAGGGCCGCGACGATGGCTCGCTCGACGACGATCGCCGCGGCCTCGGTGACCGCGGCCAGTACCGGCAGTTCCGCGGAGAACGCGGCGGGCACCGAGGACTCCGCGGTGACGGGTCTGGTGCCGGTCGACACTGCGAAGATCGTGTCGCCGTCGAGCGGCGAGTGTGCCGGTCGCACGGCCCGCGCCAACCCGTCGTGACCGGCGACGGCAATCCGCTTGCACGACGCGGACGACAACGCAGCATCGGTGGCGACGACACCGATCGTGGTGTTGAGCGCAGTGCCCTTCGGCTCGAGGGCGAGCGCGGACCACAGCTGGTTCACGTCGGGCTTGCGCATTCCGAACGCCGCGGGCCCGAGCGTGCCGACGCCCCACAGCAGGCCGGTACGCGGGTCGAACACCGCGCCCACCGGATTGGCGACCATCAGCGCCGCGACGGTGACCCCGTCCGCCGGACCGCCTTCGATCACCGTGCTCGCGGTACCGACACCGCCCTTGAGAACTCCGGCGCGGGCACCGACACCGGCCCCGACCGATCCCGTCGCGAAATCGGTTGCCGCTGCGGCCGCGGCGAGATAGCCGAATTCCGCCGTCGGCCGAGAAGCCCAGTCGCCGACCGGAAGATCGAAGATGACCGCGGCGGGGACGATCGGTACGACGTGATCGGGACTGCCCATCGGGATGCCCTGACCGTGCTCTTCGAGCCACCGCATGACACCGTCGGCCGCGGCGAGCCCGTAGGCACTGCCCGCGGTCAACAGGATCGCGTTGACGTGCTGCACGGAGTGGCTCGGATCGAGCAGATCGGTCTCGCGAGTCCCCGGCCCGCCGCCGCGAACATCGACGGCCGCCGTCGCACCACCCAGCGCACGCACGACGGTGCAGCCGGTGGCCGAACCGGAGCCCATCGCGGCGTCGTCGTCGAGTTCGTGATGATGACCGACCAGCAGACCGGCCACGTCGGTCAGGGAGTCCCGCGGTCCGGGAGTCTGGAATGCAGCGGTCACGCGTGCGTCCTAGGGGATGAGGACCTGTACGAGTGAATCCTGCATCCAGGTCAGCCAGTGGTAGACGTCGAGATGTGGAGCGCGAGGATCACCCTCGTCGAGAACGTCGGGTGTGTCCGCGCTGATCCCCAGCGTCGTGCCGAGCGCCAGCCTCACGTCGTTGAGGCCGGTCAGCCAAGCATCCGCTTGCTCCTGGGTCAGCACGATCTTGCCACCGGACTCGGGAAGCGTGGCCAGGATCATCGATCCGGCAGCCAACTTCTCGTCGATGATCTCGGGCTCGTGCAGTCCGCGCAGGGCACCGTTGAGGTCGGTCGGATCCTCCTCGTCGCGGCCGGGGTCGGCGCGGTGGAAGTCCGGCAACAGCCGCGCCAGTGCGGCATCCTCGGGCGGGCTGTTGTGCCCGGTGCGCAGACCGGTCAGCGCTGCGAGTTCGTCGGTGGGCGCAGCGGCGGAACGGTCGCGCAGCAATCCGAGAACCGAGCCGACAAGCGAACGGAGTACGGCGGCCTCACGAGCGTCGATCTCGGACTTGATCTTGACCCCGGACAGCGAATTCCGTCTCGTCCACGTGCGCACTGTTGCTGATGTCCTTCTCTGCCGAAGAGGTGATGAGCGGTTGACTACTTGTCCTGCTGCATGGTGGCCCACAGACCCGCCGCGTGCAGCCGTCGAACATCGTTCTCCATCGCGTCGCGCTCGCCGCTCGACACCACGGCCTTGCCTTCGGAGTGCACCTGCATCATCAGCTCGGTCGCCTTGGCCTTGCTGTAGCCGAAGAGCTTCTGGAAGACGTAGGTGACGTAGTGCATCAGGTTGACCGGGTCGTCCCACACGATGGTGACCCAGGGGGTGTCGTGAGATTCGTCGGCCGCAACGGCCTCGGTCTGGGCCGGGACCGCTTGCGGTGACGCAGCAACGACCTCACGTGCCGAGAGGCCGTCCACGGGCAGAAGCGAGCCGTCCACCGTCAACCAAGGCATGCCCAACAGGGTACGGCGTATCGGGCCAGCGTCCCACGCTCGCCCCTTCGCTCGTAGTGTGGGCGAGGTGAGCAACGACGCGACCACAGATCACGCGAATCACAGCGACGGTGCCAGCACCGCGCTGCTGACCGATCAGTACGAATACACGATGCTCTCGGCCGCCCTGGCCAGCGGCTACGCCGATCGCATCTGCAGCTTCGAGGTCTTCGCGCGCAGGTTGCCCGGTGGCCGTCGATACGGAGTTCTGGCCGGCACCGGACGCATTCTCGACGCGATCGCGCGCTTCCGATTCGGGCCGGACGAGTTGCGGATCGTCGCCGAATTCCTCGACGCCGACACCGTCGAGTGGTTACGCAACTACCGGTTCACCGGCGACATCGACGGCTATCGAGAGGGAGAGCTGTACTTCCCCGGCTCACCTGTTCTGACCGTCCGCGGCACCTTCGCCGAGTGCGTGGTCCTCGAGACCGTTGTGCTCTCGATCCTCAATCACGACAGCGCCATCGCGTCCGCTGCAGCGCGGATGGTGGCGGCCGCGAAGTCCCGTCCGATCATCGAGATGGGGTCGCGTCGAACCCACGAGGAAGCCGCTGTCGCCGCATCACGCGCGGCATATCTCGCCGGATTCACCGCGACGTCCAATCTCGAAGCCGTTCGCCGGCACGGTGTTCCCGGAGCAGGCACCTCGGCCCACGCCTTCACCCTGCTGCACACCACAGCCGACGGCCCGGACGAACGGTCCGCATTCGCGGCTCAGGTGCGCGCGCTCGGTGTGGGCACCACACTGCTCGTCGATACCTACGACATCACCCAGGGCGTTGCCAACGCCATCGAGGTGGCCGGGCCCGAACTCGGCGGTGTGCGCATCGACTCCGGCGACCTCGGTGTGCTCGCCCGGCAGGTGCGCGACCAACTCGACGCCCTGGGTGCGCCGAAAACCAAGATCGTCGTCTCGGGTGACCTCGACGAATACGCCATCGCGGCATTGCGAGCCGAGCCGGTCGACTCCTACGGCGTCGGCACGTCGCTGGTCACCGGATCCGGTGCCCCGACGGCCGGCATGGTCTACAAACTCGTCACCGTCGACGGCATTCCCGTCGCCAAGCGCAGCAGCCACAAGGAGTCGCGCGGTGGCACCAAGGCGGCGCTGCGTACCGCGCGCCGCACCGGCACCGCAGTCGAGGAGATCGTGTACCCGTTCGACGCTCCCCCGACCGTCGAGAGCGATCTGACGGCGGAGACGTTGACCACGCCGTTGGTTCGCGGCGGAGAACGAGTCGCCGACCTTCCGACGCTCGCCGACGGCCGCGACCTGCTCGCCAGGCGCCTCGTCAGCCTCCCGTGGGAGGGCCTGAAGCTGTCCCAGGGCGAGCCGGCGATACCCACCCGCTTCGTCGAGGGGTGACAGCGGTGTCGGTACCGAACCGGGTGGGCGATCGGCAGTAGTCTGCTTCGGTGCCGTCGAAGACCGAGTTGCCAACCGTTCCCGCTCTCCTGCAGGTCGCGGTGCACTCGCTCGGCGGCAAGGAACGCAGCAATCAGCTGACGATGGCCTCGGCGGTGGCGCACTCGATCGACACCGGGGAGCATCTTGCGGTGCAGGCGGGCACTGGAACCGGTAAGTCCCTCGCCTACCTCGTCCCCAGCATCAGGCACGCGGTGGAGTCGGGCAAGACCGTCGTCGTCTCCACGGCCACCATCGCGCTGCAGCGGCAGCTGGTCGACCGCGATCTCCCCCGCCTGTCCGACGCCCTGACCGAGGCCGTCGGCCGTCGCCCCAAGTTCGCAATCCTCAAGGGCCGCAACAACTATCTGTGCATGAACAAGATCCACACCGGTGCAGCGCAAGAGGCACCGGATGCGGAACTGTTCGACCCGTTCGCGGTCTCGCGGATGGGACGCGAGGTGGTAAGGCTGACCAAGTGGTCGTCCGAGACCGAAACCGGCGACCGCGACGACGTCGTGCCCGGAGTCAGCGATCAGGCCTGGCGCCAGGTCAGCGTCACCGCGCGTGAATGCCTGGGCAAATCCCGCTGCCCCGTCGGCGAGGACTGCTTCGCCGAGCGCGCCCGTACCGAGGCCGCCCAGGTCGACGTCGTCGTGACCAACCACGCCCTGCTCGCGATCGACGCGATCACCGGAATTCAGATCCTGCCCGAGCACGACGTCGTGGTCGTCGACGAGGCCCACGAATTGGTCGACCGGGTGACCGGCGTGGCCACCGAGGAACTGTCGGCCGCGACCGTCACCGCCGCGGCGCGTCGTAGCGCGAAGCTCATCGAGGAGGAGACGGTCGACCAGCTCGAGGGAGCTGCCGAGAACTGGGCCGCGATTCTGGACGAGCTGCCCCCGAGCCGGTGGCAGTCCCTACCCGAGGGCGTCGGCCCCGCGCTCGCGTCCATTCGCGACGCGGCCTGGGCGGTACGCACCGCGATCGGCCCCAACAAGCAGGGCATGGCCACCAGTGACCCCGAGGCCGCCGCGGCTCGCAGCGCCGCGCTCGTGGCGGTCGACGAGGTCCACGACAGCGCGGTCCGTGTTCTCACGGCATTCGACGAACCCGATCCGGCCAAACGCAAGGACGTCGTCTGGCATGCCGTCGACGATTTCCGCGGCAACGTCAAACGCACCGTCCGCATTGCACCGCTGTCGGTGGGCGGGCTGCTGCGAGCGCGCCTGTTCGCCGAGTCCACCGTGGTCCTCACCTCCGCGACCTTGACCGTGGGCGGATCGTTCGACGGGTTGGCTGTCAACTGGGGCCTGCCTGCGGAGAAGCCGTCGCGCAGTGACACCGCGATGGCGTCGGGTGTGGAACCGCCGTCCGATACCGGGTCGATCAGGTGGAATTCGCTCGACGTCGGGTCGCCGTTCGACCACGCTCGGGCAGGGATCATGTACATCGCCAAGCATCTGTCGCCGCCCGGACGCGACGGCCTCTCCAGGTCCTACCTCGACGAGATCGAGTCGCTGGTCAGCGCCGCCGGTGGCCGCACACTCGGACTCTTCTCGTCCATGCGCGCCGCCAAGGCCGCCGCCGAGGAGATGCGGGAGCGCCTCGACACGCCGATCCTGTGCCAGGGCGACGACTCCACCGGTGCCCTGGTGCAGAAGTTCGCCGACGACGAGGCCACCTCCCTGTTCGGGACACTGTCACTGTGGCAGGGCGTCGACGTCCCGGGCCCGTCGCTGAGCCTGGTGATCCTGGACCGCATTCCGTTCCCGCGGCCCGACGATCCGCTGCTGGTGGCCAGGCAGCAGGCCGTCGAATCACGTGGCGGCAACGGCTTTCTCGCGGTCGCTGCCAACCATGCAGCCCTGCTGCTGGCGCAGGGCGTCGGTCGACTGCTCCGTAGCGTCGACGACAAAGGTGTTGTCGCCGTTCTCGATTCGCGCCTCGCGACCGCCCGCTACGGCGGCTACCTACGTGCCTCGCTGCCGCCGTTCTGGGAGACCTCGGACCCGGAGGTGGTCCGCAAGGCCCTCACCCGCCTGGCCGGAAAGTAGCTGCCCCTCAGGCAGTCGCCACCAAACCGAGCTCGGCATCCGAGGCCAGACCGCGGTGATGAGGAAGCACCCGCACCGTGTATCCCACCGTGCCGCTGTGCGGTAGCCGCGTCTCGCCCGCGTACACGTGCTCGCCGCCATCGGTTCCCACGTGCGTCATGGCCGTCGTGCGAATGTCGGTGAGGTTCTCGTCCTCGTCGACGCGTCCCACGACCGCCTGCACCACGACGTCCGAGGCGTCCAGTCGACCGAGATCGACGTTCGCGCGCAGCGAGAGCTCCGCACCGATCACCGGTGTGTCCGGCAGACCTTCACTGTCGACGCGGGTGACTTTCACTGCGCCCCATGCCTGTTCGACGCGCCGGCGGTACGACGCGACGTCCGTGGCACCGCGGTGGTTCTCCGCCGACGCCGCGCGGGCGGATTCGGCTGCGGGCGCGTAGTAGCCCAGCGTGTAGTCCTGAACCATTCTCGACGCCAGCACTTTCGGGCCCAGCTGCTCGAGGGTGTGCCGCACCATTTCGATCCAGCGGCTCGGCACGCCGTCGTCCCCGCGGTCGTAGAACTTCGGCAGCACTGCCTGTTCGAGCAGTTCGTAGAGCGCAGCGGCCTCCAGATCGTCACGGCGATTGTCGTCGGTGACGCCGTCGGCCGTCGGGATGGCCCAGCCGTTCTCCCCGTCGTACATCTCGTCCCACCACCCGTCGCGAATCGACAGGTTCAAGCCGCCGTTGAGCGCGGACTTCATGCCCGAGGTACCGCACGCTTCGAGCGGGCGCAGCGGATTGTTCAGCCACACATCGCATCCCCAGTACAGGAAGCGCGCCATGGACATGTCGTAGTCGGGCAGGAACACGATGCGGTGCCGTACGTCGGCCTGATCGGCGAACCTGACGATCTGCTGGATGAGCGCCTTTCCTCCGTCGTCGGCGGGGTGCGATTTGCCCGCGACCACCAGCTGGACCGGGCGAACCGGGTCCAGCAACATGGCGCGCAGTCGCTCGGGTTCGCGCAGCATGAGCGTCAGCCGCTTGTACGTCGGTACCCGTCGAGCAAACCCGACGGTGAGTACGTTGGGATCGAAAACGTTTGCTGTCCAACTGATCTCGGCCTCGGTGGAGCCACGTTCGAGCGCCGAGCGCCGCACCCGACGCCGCACCTCGTCCACCAGTTGCGCGCGAAGGGTGTTGCGCGTGGACCACACGCGGTCCGAGGACAGCTCCCCCTCCAGCGACCATTCCCGGGCAGACCACGTCGGAGCGTGAACGCCGTTGGTGACCGATCCGATCGGCACCTCGGAGGCGTCGAATCCCCGCCACAGGTCGTTGAACATCTCGCGGCTGACGATTCCGTGCAGCTTCGACACCCCGTTGGCGCGTTGGCCCAGGCGCAGCCCCATGTGCGCCATGTTGAACACCGAGGCGTCGCTCTCGCTGCCGAGGGCGAGGATTCGGTCCATCGGCAGACCCGGCAGCAGCGCCGACTCTGCGCCGCCGTCCGCACTTCCGAAGTAGTGCCGCACCAGATCGGCCGGAAACCGGTCGATTCCGGCGGGGACAGGGGTGTGAGTGGTGAAGACGGTGCCGGCTCGCACCGCGGCCAGCGCCGCGTCGAAGTCCAGGGTTCCCGAGGTGACGAGTTCGCGGATGCGTTCGACGCCCAGGAAGCCGGCGTGGCCCTCGTTCATGTGGAACACCTCGGGATCGGGCAGTCCGTGTGCACGGGTGTAGGCCCGGATCGCTCGAACTCCGCCGATACCGGCGAGTATCTCCTGCTTGATGCGGTGATCCTGGTCGCCGCCGTACAACCGGTCGGTGACTCCTCTGAGCTCGGGGTCGTTGTCGGCGATGTCGGAATCGAGCAGCAGCAGCGGGACACGTCCCACCTGGGCGATCCACACCCGTGCCCGCAGAACCCGAGATCCGGGCATGGACACGTGGATCAGCACCGGAGAGTCGCCGTCGTCGGTGAGCAACCGCAGCGGCAGACCGTGCGGGTCGAGGGACGGATAGCGTTCGGCCTGCCAACCGTCGGCCGTCAGCGACTGGCGAAAGTATCCTGAGCGGTAGAGCAACCCGACGCCGATCAACGGCAACCCCAGGTCGGAGGCCGCCTTGAGATGGTCACCGGCCAGGATGCCGAGCCCGCCGGAGTAGTTGGGCAGCACCTCGGTGACGCCGAACTCCATCGAGAAATACCCGATGCCCGACGGCAGAACACGCCCCTCGGCCAGTTCGTTCTGGTACCAGAGCGGACGGGCGAGGTAGTCGTGCAGATCCGCCTCGGCGGCGTCCAGCTCGGTCAGAAAGCGCTCGTCGGCCGCGAGTTCCTCCAGACGCGCCGGTGCGACGGCTCCCAGTACGGCCACCGGATCGCGCTCGAGTTCGGTCCACAACAGTGGATCGATGTGCTCGAACAGATCCTGCGTCGACGAGTGCCACGACCACCTGAGGTTTGTCGAGAGCTCGGCGAGGGCATTCAAGCGGGCGGGAAGATGGGCTCGGACGGTGAATCGGCGCAAAGCTTTCACAGAGTCGAACCCTACCCACGGACACCTGTGTCGATGGGCGGCTTGCACGAAATCTGCTCCACGGTGTCCGTCGCGGGCAGTATGCGTCGGCGCACGCGCCATCTGCATTGCTGCACTACGGTTGACGAGTAGAAGCACACCGAGAGCGGTTCGATCAGAGGTTGCGCCCGCGCAGCCATACCTCTAGCGAAGAATGGAGTGTGAAGTGACAGGTCGACTTGGTATCGACAATGTCCTTCCAGATACGACGACCGGGAAGTACCCCGCGAAAGCGGTGGTGGGCGAGACGTTTCCAGTCTCCGCCGACGTCTGGCGCGAGGGTCACGACGCGGTGGCCGCGACACTGTCGGTGCGCGGACCGGGAGGCAAACTCGAACGCATCCCGATGACACCGGGCCGCGAACCCGACACGTTCGACGCGGTGTTCGTCCCCTCTCGGCCGGGTTACTGGATCTGCCGCATCGAAGCGTGGAGCGATCCGATCAGCACCTGGCGCCATGCCGTCGAAGCCAAGCTCGGAGTGGGCCAGAGTGCCCACGAACTCGCGAACGATCTCGAGATCGGCGCACGGCTGTTCCTGCGGGCTGCCACCGGTGTTCCTGCCGAGAGCAGGCAGATGCTGGCCGATGTCGCCGCCGCGCTGCGCGACACCGACCGCCCGCTGCCTGCCCGGGTCTCCTCCGCGTTCGCATCGTCGGTCGCCGAGTTGCTGTTCGCACACCCCCTGCGCGAACTGGTGACTCGATCGCGCGCGGTGAACGTGTGGGTCGATCGCAAT
This sequence comes from Rhodococcus sp. EPR-147, assembly GCF_001647185.1. NCBI lineage: Bacteria > Bacillati > Actinomycetota > Actinomycetes > Mycobacteriales > Nocardiaceae > Rhodococcus > Rhodococcus sp. EPR-147. The sequence goes on along the minus strand of NZ_LVCU01000248.1, from coordinate 8,952 downwards.
CTCGCACTCAACGGTGCCTGGTACGAGTTCTTCCCGCGGTCGACCGGGGGATGGAACGAGGACGGCTCTCCGCGGCACGGCACGTTCGCGACGTCGATCGAGCAGTTGCCCCGCATCGAGCGGATGGGATTCGACATCGTCTACCTGCCGCCGATCCACCCGATCGGCACCATCAACCGGAAGGGCCCGAACAACACGCTGACCCCGGGACCGGAGGACGTCGGGTCGCCGTGGGCCATCGGTTCCAAGGACGGCGGACACGACGCCATCCACCCCGAACTGGGCACCGAGGACGACTTCCGCGCGTTCGTCGCCGCTGCACACGAACACAACCTCGAAGTGGCACTCGATCTCGCCCTTCAGGCTGCTCCCGACCATCCCTGGGCTGCAACACATTCCGAGTGGTTCACGGTGCTGCCGGACGGCACGATCGCCTATGCCGAGAACCCTCCGAAGAAGTACCAGGACATCTACCCGGTCAACTTCGACAACGACCGACGCGGCATCTACGAAGAGGTGCTGCGCGTGGTCCGATACTGGATCTCGCTGGGAGTCAAGGTCTTCCGAGTCGACAACCCGCACACCAAGCCGCCGGACTTCTGGGAATGGCTCATCGCCGAGGTCAAGAAGACCGACCCGGACGTGCTGTTCCTCGCCGAGGCCTTCACCCGCCCGGTGCGCATGTACGGACTGGCGCAGCGCGGCTTCACGCAGTCGTACACGTACTTCACCTGGCGTACCGCGAAGTGGGAGCTGACCGAGTTCGCCGAGGAACATGCCCGACGCGCCGACGACGCGCGTCCGAACCTGTTCGTCAACACTCCGGACATCCTGCACGAGAGCCTGCAGCACGGCGGGCCCGGAATGTTCGCTCTCCGAGCAGCTCTCGCGGCGACGATGGCCCCCACCTGGGGCGTCTACTCCGGCTACGAGCTGTTCGAGCACCAAGCTGTGCGAGAGGGCAGCGAGGAGTACCTGGACTCGGAGAAGTACCAGTTGCGTCCACGCGACTTCGAGGGTGCGCTGGCCCGCGGCGAGTCGCTCGAGCCCTGGATCACCACGCTGAACGCAATCCGGCGTGCGCATCCGGCGCTGCAGCAGCTCCGCAACATCCACTTCCACACCATCGACAACGAGGCGCTGATCGGGTACTCCAAGTTCGACCCGCAGACCGGTGACTCGATCCTGGTGGTGATCAACCTCAATCCCTTCGGAGCCGAAGAAGGCACCATCCACCTGGACATGCCTGCCCTCGGCCACGACTGGCAGGACACCCTCACGATCAAGGACGAAGTGAGCGGAGTCCATTACGACTGGGGCCACACCAATTTCGTCCGGCTCGAGCCCTGGACGTCGGTGGCGCACATCTTCACGCTCCCCCACATCCCGTACCCGGCTCGTGTCGAACTGGCCTACCGCGGCAACCGAAAGTGAGTGGATTCAACGTGACCGAGAATCCGACGACGCCCGAAGACACCGTCGCAGCCCCGTCCGACAACGATCTCGAACTCATCGCAGCGGGGCGGCACTACAACCCGCATTCCGTCCTCGGAGCCCATCCGGTGGCCGGTGGAACCGCGATCCGCGCCCTGAAGCCCGATGCAGAGAAGGTCGTCGCCCGCGTCGGTGGCGTCGACCACGAACTGACCCACGTCGCCCACGGAGTCTTCTCGGCTCTGATTCCGTTCGAGGACCTCATCGACTACCGCCTCGTGGTGACCTGGCCCGGTGGACACGTCTCCGAATCCGCCGACGGATACCGGTTCCTGCCCACTCTCGGCGAACTCGATCTGCACTTGTTCGGCGAGGGCAGGCACGAGCGGCTGTGGGACATTCTCGGCGCGCACCAACAGTCGTACGCGACACCCGACGGCCCCGTCACCGGTACCTCGTTCGCGGTCTGGGCTCCTGCAGCTCAGGGTGTCACCCTCGTCGGCGATTTCGACGGCTGGACCGGTCGAAGCTGGCCGATGCGCGTGCTCGGCTCGACCGGCGTGTGGGAGCTCTTCGTACCCGACATCGCTCCGGGTGCGCTGTACAAGTTCCGCGTCCACGGTGCCGACGGTTCGGTCAAGGACAAGGCCGATCCGATGGCCTTCGCCACCGAGGTCCCACCGTCGACGGCCTCGGTCGTCACCGCGTCCTCGTACACCTGGAACGACGAGTCCTGGCTCGACACCAGGGCAGGCATCGAGCCGACGCAGGCACCGATGAGCGTGTACGAGATCCACCTGGCGTCCTGGCGACCGGGCCTGGGGTACCGCGAACTGGCCGAGCAGTTGGCCGAGTACATTACCGAGACCGGCTTCACGCACGTGGAGTTGCTCCCGGTCGCCGAGCATCCGTTCGGCGGATCCTGGGGTTACCAGGTGACGTCGTACTACGCACCGACTTCGCGCTTCGGCAGCCCCGACGATTTCCGCTACTTCGTCGATCACCTGCACGGTGCCGGAATCGGCGTCATCGTCGACTGGGTGCCCGCCCACTTCCCCAAGGACGAATGGGCCCTGGCTCGGTTCGACGGCGGCCCGCTCTACGAGCACGGCGACCCGCAGCGCGGTGAGCAACTCGACTGGGGCACTTTGGTGTTCGACTTCGGCCGGCGCGAGGTGCGCAACTTCCTGGTCGCGAACGCGCTGTACTGGATCGACGAGTTCCACATCGACGGACTGCGCGTCGACGCCGTCGCGTCGATGCTGTACCTGGACTACTCCCGCCCCGAGGGCGGCTGGTCGCCGAACATCTACGGTGGCCGCGAGAACCTCGAGGCCGTGACCTTCCTGCAGGAGATGAACGCGACGGTGCACAAGAAGCACCGCGGTGTCGTCACCGTGGCCGAGGAATCGACGGCGTGGCCCGGCGTCACCCGGCCGACGAACGTCGGCGGACTCGGGTTCAACATGAAGTGGAACATGGGCTGGATGCACGACACTCTGGGCTTCCTCGGCCGAGATCCCATCCATCGCAGCTACCACCACCACGAGATCACCTTCTCTCTGGTCTATGCGTGGAGTGAGAACTACCTGCTCCCCATCAGCCACGACGAGGTGGTGCACGGCAAGGGAACGCTGTGGACTCGGATGCCCGGCGACGATTACGCCAAGGCAGCCGGCCTGCGCGGCATGCTCGCCTACATGTGGGCGCACCCCGGCAAGCAACTGCTGTTCATGGGACAGGAGTTCGGGCAGACCCGTGAGTGGTCCGAGGAACGCGGACTCGACTGGTATCAGATCGACGAAGAACCTCTGCACAACGGCGTCAAAACCCTTGTGTCCGATCTGAACTCGACGTACAGGTCCCACCCCGCACTGTGGACACTCGACACCTCGCCGAGTGGATACTCGTGGATCGACGCCAACGACACCGAGAACAACGTGCTGAGCTTTCTGCGGTACGGATCCGACGGTTCGGTCATCGCGTGTATTTTCAACTTCTCCGGTACCGAGCACGGCAGCTATCGTGTGGGACTACCGGAACCCGGCCGTTGGACAGAGATCCTCAACACCGACGCAACGGAGTACGGCGGCTCCGGTGTGGGCAACCTGGGTGAAGTGACGGCAACATCGCACTCGTGGCACGGTCGACCGGCATCAGGCCAGGTCGCCCTACCCGCCAACGGGGCGATCTGGATAAAACTGGAGCGATAGATGAGTGGCGGCCGCACACCCCGACTACTGGCCGCGGCCGCCACTGCAGGGCTGATTCTGTTGACCTCGTGCGCGCAGACCGTCAGCGGAAACGCCGTATCGATCTACGAGAACCCGTTCACCGTTGCCGGACTCCCGGTGACGAGCGGGCCCAGCGGGCCCCGGCCCGATGCCCCCGATTCGACCATCACCGTGGAGAACGCCGAGGGCACCGACTCGGACATCCTCGCCACGAACGCGATCGACGACATCCAGCAGTTCTGGGCCGAGCAGTACTCCAGCTTGTTCAAGGGCACGTTCACCCCGGTCTCGAAGGTCGTCTCGTGGGACGCGTCCGAGGACGAGGGATCGGGCATCAGATTCTGCGGAGACCGAACCGGCGGTATTCCCAACGCTGCCTACTGCACCCGTGACGACTCGATCGGCTGGGACAGGACCATCCTGCTACCGGCTCTGGTCGACGCGTTCGGACCGATGTCGGTAGTGATGGTCATCGCCCACGAATACGGCCATGCCATTCAGCACCAGTCGGGGCTCGTCGGCGACGACACCCCGACCATCGTTGCCGAGCAACAGGCCGACTGTTTCGCCGGTGCCTTCATCCGCCACGTCGCCGAGGGTGATGCGCCGCACTTCACCATCAACACCTCGGACGGACTGAACGGCGTCCTCGCCGCAACCGTCGCCGTGCGCGACGTGGATCCCAACGATCCGGAATCGGTACACGGCTCTGCCTTCGAGCGCGTCACCGCAGTGCAGATCGGCTTCACCGACGGTGCCGGGGCCTGCACGAGCATCGACGAGGCCGAGATCGACTCGCGTCGAGCATCGTTGCCGCAGAAATTCGACGATCCTGACGACTCGGGTGAACTACCGGTCACCGAGGACTCCCTCGACGCCTTCACTCGATCCTTCGAGCAGGTACTGCCCGTCGCAGATCCCCCGGCCGTCGACTACACCGGATCGGACGTCGGATGCGCCGACGCCGAAGCCACTGCGCCGGTGTCGTACTGCCCCTCGACCAACACCATCGGCGTCGACGTCGAGGGCCTGGCCGAAGTCGGCCAGCCCGAGACCCCGCAGCGCGGAGACATATTGCCGCTCAACGTCTCCGGTGACTACAGCGCCTACGTGCTGTTCGCCTCGCGCTACACCCTCGCGGTGCAGAAGGAAGCCGGCCAGACCCTCGACGACCCGCAGACCGCTCTGCGTTCGGCATGCCTGTCCGGGGTCATCACCTCGGCGATGAGCGCCGAGAACGGTGACACCGGCCTCGAAGTCTTTCTTTCCCCAGGCGATCTCGACGAAGCCGTGTCCGGACTGCTCAGCGACGGCCTCGCAGCCAGCGACGTCAACGGTACGACGCTGCCGTCGGGGTTCTCCCGAGTCGACGCGTTCCGTTCGGGAGTTCTCGGCGGCAAGGAACTGTGCGACGCGCGCTACAGCTGAGTCCTGCTGTCAGTACAGAGCGGACGCGAGCTTGCGCCGCGCGGAGACCACCAGCGGATCGGCCGAGTCGAACAGCTCGAACAGCTCGAGCAGTCGAGTGCGCAGTGCAGTGCGGTCGTCGCCTGCGCTGATCTTGATTCCGTCGATCAGACGAGCGAAGGCCTGCTCCGGTTGCTGACCGGCCATTTCGGCGTCCGCTGCATCGATCCGAGCCTGTACGTTTCCGGCGTCGGCGTCGGCGAGGGCAATCGCGTCCGGTGCCAGGTTCTGCACCCGTGCGAGGAACTTGACCTGACGCAGTGCGGCAACCGCCTCGGTGTTCTTCGGTTCGGCGTCGATGATCGCCTGGTAGGCGGCTTCTGCCTTGTCGAAATCGCCCTCGTCGATGGCTTCTTCGGCTGCAACGATCCGCGGATCCTCGATCTCGGGTTCCGGTTCGGCAGCAGCCGCCCCGGGAGGCCCGGTGAGCTTTCCTGCAGTCGCCTGCTCGACGGCTTGTAGCCACTGACGCAACTGCTCGTCCGACTGGGTGCCCTGGAAATCGGCGAGGGGCTGGCCCGCTGCGACGGCAACCACCGTCGGAATGGCCTGTACGCCGAAGGCCTGTGCGATCTGCGGATTGGAGTCCACGTCGACCCGCGCGAGCACCCACGTACCCGCGGCTTCCACGGCCAGCTGCCCGAGCTGACGCGTCAACGCCTGGGACTGCGGCGAACGCGCCGAACCCAGGTCGACGATCACCGGTACCTGCGTGGACCGCTGCAGCACCTCGGCCTCGAACGTCGCCGCGGTCACGTCCACGATCGGTGCCAGTCCTCCCGCGTCGCCTGCGGGTTCGGCTGCAGGTGCAGGTGCCGGACGGTCCTTGAGAACGGACAGGTCGACGGCACCGGCAATGGATGCGGGAACGACGGCTGACGGGCGGACGGGAGGACGGGAACCGGGTCGAGTCACGCCCTACAGTTTGTCACTAACGCGATGCGTCATCCACTGGCGGGCAGTCAGGAGAGAACCTTGGCATCGGCGGCGGATCGGCCGGTGCTCAGCTCGGCGAGACGGCCGGTGCGCGCGGCCCAGATCTCGAAGATCACGGTGCCGAAGGGGGGGAACGCCGCGACGAGAGCGAGCAAGGTCGCCTTGACGTCCCACTTGAGCTTGATCGCCGTCAACACGGCAACGGCCAGGTACACCACGAACACGCCGCCGTGGATCGGTCCGAAGATCTTCACGCCGATTTCGTTGCCGTCGGCGGGGATGTACTTGAACGCCATTCCGATCACCAGTCCGAGCCAGGTGAACGCTTCGAGCACGGCGATGAAACGAAAACGTTTGGCCGTGCTGCTCAGGTCGAAGAAGTTGGTCATGCCAGCTATTGTGCCCGGTCTGCTACGACGGAGCGTAGTGGCTCTGGTCTCAGTTCTTCTCCAGAGCCACTACGAGTCCTACTGCTTCGGCACTCGAACGATGAGGGCGTCGCCCTGTCCACCGCCGCCGCACAGTGCGGCAGCGCCCACTCCGCCGCCGCGACGCTGCAGCTCGAGAGCCAGATGCAAGGCGATGCGAGCTCCCGACATGCCCAGGGGATGCCCGATCGAGATCGCTCCCCCGTTGACGTTGACGATCTCGGGATCGATGCCGAGTTCACGCGTCGACGCGATTCCGACCGCTGCGAACGCCTCGTTGATCTCCACGACGTCGAGGTCCTTCGGGTCGATGCCTTCCTTCTCGCACGCCTTGGCGATAGCGCGCGCAGGCTGCGACTGCAAGGTGGAGTCGGGACCGGCCACCACCCCGTGTGCACCGATCTCGGCGAGCCAGGTCAGACCGAGCGACTCCGCCTTCTCCTTGCTCATCACCACGACGGCGGCAGCACCGTCGGAAATCTGCGACGCGGATCCCGCAGTGACGGTGCCGGCCTTGTCGAAGGCGGGGCGAAGCTTGCCGAGGGAATCGACCGTGGTGTCGGCGCGAATGCCTTCGTCCGCGGTGAACTGGATCGGCTCACCCTTGCGCTGCGGGATCGAGACCGGGACGACCTCGTTGTCGAATACCCCGTTCTTCCACGCCGTGGCGGCTTTCTGGTGCGACGCGGCAGCGAAGGTGTCCTGCTCCTCGCGGCTGATCGCCTCGGAGCTCTGGTTCCGCTGCTCGGTCAACGCACCCATGGCCTGATCGGTGAAGATGTCGTACAGACCGTCGTAGGCGAGGTGATCACGCATGGTGACATCGCCGTACTTGAATCCGGCCCGCGACTTCTCGAGCATGTGCGGCGCCTGGGTCATCGACTCCTGACCGCCTGCGACGACGATCTCGAATTCACCCGCGCGAATGAGCTGGTCGGCCAGTGCGATGGCGTCGACTCCGGACAGGCAGACCTTGTTGATCGTCAGTGCGGGCACGGTCATCGGAATACCAGCGGCAACCGCAGCCTGCCGCGCCGGGATCTGACCGGCACCAGCGGTGAGAACCTGGCCCATGATGACGTAGTCGACCTGATCCGGCGCAACGCCGGCCTTGTCGAGGGCACCCTTGATGGCAATTCCGCCGAGATCCGATCCCGAGAAATCCTTGAGTGCGCCCGAAAAACGTCCCACGGGTGTGCGAGCGCCGGCGACGATGACTGTTGTGGTCACGATTTCCTCCGAAAGTATGAAGACGGCCTTGTCGAGATCAACGCTCCGACGCCCCCTACCGATACCGGCCGGGCGGAGCACCGAAACGCAGCTGGCGCTAACGTCATGGCCATGACCTCCAGCACGCAGTCTTACACGGGAGCCCCGCTGCGCTCCGATCTGGTGACGGCTATCGATCATGTGGGCGTCGCGGTGCCCGATCTCGACGCGGCCATCACCTGGTACACCGACCACCTCGGCATGGTTGCAGTGCACGAGGAGATCAACGAGGAGCAGGGCGTTCGCGAGGCGATGCTCTCCTTCCCCGGAGCCACCGAGAAGTCCGCTGCACTGCAGTTGCTCGCGCCGATCGACGAATCGTCCACCATCGCCAAGTTCATCGGCCGCAACGGCCCGGGACTGCAGCAGTTGGCCTACCGCGTCACCGACATCGAAGAGATCTCGACCGAGCTGCGCGCTCGCGGCGTTCGGTTGCTGTACGACGCCCCGCGCCGCGGCACCGCCGATTCTCGGATCAACTTCGTCCACCCCAAGGACGCCGGTGGCGTACTGATCGAATTGGTCGAACCCAACCCCGCCGGGCACTGATCGAACTCTGTGAACGAGCCGTATGGCTCTCTACTTGACTCACCGGTAAATTGACGGCCATGGCCATCGATCATGAGCGCACTTCCACGGTGCAACTTCCCTTTTCCATCGTTCGGAAGGGGTTCGATCGCGACGAAGTCACCAACTACTTCGAGCGGTTCGACGCCGAACTACGTTTGACGACCGCAGATCGTGATGCGGCCGCCGCGCAGGCTCGTGATCTGGCCAAGCAACTCGACGACGCTCGCGACGAGATCGACGAACTCCGCAAGGACATCGATCGCCTGTCGGTTCCGCCCACCACGGCGGAGGGGATGAGCGATCGCATCTCACGAATGCTGCGACTGGCCTCGGACGAGGCATCCGAGGTCCGCGCGAAGGCGCACTCGGAGTCCGAGGAGATGATTTCCGTTGCGCAGCAAGAGAGTGCCCGACTCCGCGGACGGCACGAGTCACTGGTGGCCGAACTCGAAGAGCGCCGAACGGCACTCGAAGCCGAACACCAGCAGACCATGGCTCAGGCGCGCACCGAGGCAGCTCGAGTAGTCGAGGCCGCGCAGGCCGAGCGCGACAAGTTGGCTGCCGAATCCGAGGCAAAGCGCGCCAAGGTTCAGGAAGACTTCGAGATCACGATG
>NZ_LVCU01000247.1:0-3504 GCF_001647185.1 Rhodococcus sp. EPR-147 | reverse complement strand
CACCGAGGCTGCCCGACGGCTTCAGTCCGCGAGTGAGCAGGCCGAGCGTCGCATCGCGCACTCCAAAGAACTGGCCGAGGAGCTGCGGGTGCTCCGCAGTCGCGTACTGGCACAGCTGCTCGGAATTCGGGGCCAGCTCGATTCGGTTCCGGCGATGCTCGCCTCGGTCAATCGCGAGAGCGAACTGCTCGACAATCCCGACCCGACGGCCATCCTGAAGAAGGAAGAAGAGAAGGCAGCCGCGAAGGCCGAGGACGAGAAGGAATCGGCCGACTCGGCGTCCTGATTCAGCAGGTCCCGCGCCTGGCCTCCCCCGCTACGACCATCTGCGGGTGAGGCCTCGCGTGTTTCGGCCGGACCAACATCCGGTGTGCCAATGTCTGCGATTGTCGGCACCACCGAAATCGTCCGACGGCCACGCGACGACATGTGCGACGCCCGGCCGCACCTCGTGATCACAGCCAGGGCATCGATAGGTCTTCACGGCCTTGGCACCCGGAACCATCCGCGTCGTATACGTGTCACCGTCCGGACCGACCTCGATCCGGTTGCCGCCCAGCACGGAATCGGTAGCCGGAGCGAGATCACTCGGGCCGCTCCGATTCGGTCGGCGGGGTTGGTTACGACGAGGCACCCGGCCAGTGTAGAGAACGGGCCGATTCGTGCCGACCGCCGTCAGAAAAGACGGAACTCGGTGCTGTCGGTTCCCCGTAGGACGTCGTAGTCGAGTGTGAGACAACGAATGCCGCGGTCGGTGGCCAGTGTCTTCGCCTGAGGCTTGATGACCTGCGCAGCGAACACTCCACTGACCGGGGCCAGCAGCGGATCACGGTTGAGCAGCTCCAGATACCGAGTCAGCTGTTCGACACCGTCGATCTCACCACGTCGCTTGATCTCCACTGCCACCGTTCCGCCATCGGCGTTGCGGCACAGCAGATCCACCGGTCCGATGGCCGTCATGTATTCGCGTCGCACGAGCGTGTATCCGTCTCCCAAGGTGCTGACGTGCTCGGCCAACAACTCTTGAAGGTGAGCCTCCACACCGTCTTTCACCAAACCGGGATCGATACCCAACTCGTGACTCGAGTCGAGTTCGACGTCGTCGATGGTGATGCGAAGTTCCTCACCGGCCTTGTTGGTGACGATCCACTTGGTCGTCTCGTCCTCGTTGGTCTCGACCATCCAGCAGGGCGGAGACATCCAGTTGAGGGGCTTGTAGGCCCGGTCGTCCGCGTGCACGCTGACCGATCCGTCGGACTTGACGAGGAGCAGTCGGCGAGCGGACGGGAGGTGTGCGGTGAGGCGGCCGACGTAGTCGACTTGGCAACGAGCAATAACTAGACGCACTCGACCACCTTAAAGCAGGAGCCCCGATAGTCTGTGACGACCATGCCGCAATTGAGACGATCTGCCGCTCCGCTGGGCTCCCGACTGCTCGGCGACACCTCCGAATCACCTCGCCGACGGCGGGTCCGAATCCAGATCCTGCTGACCGTCTTCCTGATCCTGTCGAATCTGATCGGCGCGGTCATCGTCGGTGTGTTGATCAGCGTCGTGGTGCCCGGCCCGGACGTCCTCGATCCCGACAAGTACTGGTGGGTGAACTACATCGTCGTCCCGGTCTACGTGTTCGTGGCATTCGTCGTCGGTGCGGTGTGGGGCACCACGCACGCTCTGCGAAGTTTGCGGTGGGCAATCGAGGACCGGCAACCCAGCCGCGAAGAACAGGTCGCGACACTGGCGATGCCATGGCGACTGACGCGAATCCAAATTCTGCTCTGGATCGGAGCCTTGCTGCTGCTCACCACGATCGACGGCATCATCGACTCGGCGTCGATCCCGAAGGTGGCCTTCACCATCGCCGCCGGTGGCACAGTCGTCTGTGCCTTCAGCTATTTGCTCAGTGAATTCGCCCTTCGTCCTGCTGCAGCTCGGGCACTCGAAGCCGGCGATCCTCGACGGATTCGTATTGCCGGAGTCATGGGCCGCTCGATTCTCTCGTGGCTGCTGGGCACCGGCGTGCCGGTCAGCGGTTTGATGATCATCGCGATCTTCCGCTTCATCAATCCCGAAACGACAGCGACTCAGCTCGCCGTGTCCATCCTTTCCCTCGGTGGCATCACGATCGTGTTCGGCCTTGCGCTGACCGTGCTCGGAGGTTTCGCCACGACATCGCCCATCAACAATGTGCGCGCGGGGATGGCCGAGGTGGAGAAGGGCAACATGGATGTCCGTCTCGCTGTGTACGACGGCACCGAGCTCGGTGAACTGCAGAGCGGATTCAACCGAATGGCCGACGGTGTGCGCGATCGGGAGAAGATCCGTGACCTGTTCGGCAGGCACGTGGGTCACGAGGTCGCCGAGAAAGCACTGCAATCCGACAGCGAACTCGGGGGCCGGGAACGCGATATCGCAGTGTTCTTCATCGACCTCGTGGGATCGACGGAGCTGGCGGCGTCTCGACCACCCACCGAAGTCGTTGATCTGCTCAATCGATTCTTCGCCGTGGTCGTCGACGAGGTCGACGAGCATGGCGGTTTCATCAATAAGTTCGAGGGTGACGCCGCGCTCGCTATCTTCGGAGCTCCCAACGAAATTGCCGACCACTGCGGCTCGGCGTTGGCCGCAGCACGAGCAATTGCCCGACGGCTGCTGGTCGAAGTGCCCGAATGCAGTGCCGCTGTGGGTGTCGCAGCGGGACGCGCAGTCGCCGGCAACGTCGGTGCGAAGTCCCGATTCGAATACACCGTGATCGGAGACCCGGTGAACGAGGCTGCCCGCCTCTCCGAGCTGGCGAAGAACGCTCCAGGGGCGATCCTGGCCTCCAAAACGGCAGTCGACGGTGCCGCAGACGAGGAATCGGGTCGCTGGGAATTCGGTGACTCGGTGACTCTTCGCGGACGCTCCGTCGAAACAGTCCTCGCGAATCCGAAAGATGTGAAAGTCACCGCCGACGAGCCCGTTGCTGTGCACGCCTGACCTGTATCGCAGGTCAGGACAGTTGCTGCCGCCTAGGCATCGCCCGCGAATGCGCGCGCGTTCGTGAAGTGCGCGGGAATTGGGGGCTGGTCGGGGCGCGATTGTGCGCGCGATGGCAAACGCGCGCGCGTGTGTCGGGGCAAACGCTCCGGAGCAGTTCGGGGCAGCGGTGTGTGAGTCGAGGCGTCTGGGATGCCTGAGACAGCGCGCGGAGTGACGACGCGAGCCGGCACCCGGGTCCGGCCCCGGCTCGTCGCGAATGCGCGCGCGTTCGTCAGGTGCGCGGGAAATGGCGAGTGGTCGGGGCGCGATTGTGCGCGCGGATAGCGAACGCGCGCGCGTCTGCGCTGGTAAGAGCGGTCCGCAGTCCGCGGTGGCGTCGTCTGCCGGCACGAGGTCAGGCCCGGATTGTGGCGGGTGCGCGCGCGTTCATCGGATGCTCGTGGGTGTGGTGATGGGTGGTTTCGAAATGCAGAATGGCCCTCGACCGTGGTCGGGGGCCATTCTGGGATGTTGTGTTCGGCG
>NZ_LVCU01000246.1:0-661 GCF_001647185.1 Rhodococcus sp. EPR-147 | reverse complement strand
CCACCGAGCCGTTCGGCCACCGCATCGGTGACGCGGCACAATGTCATCGCGTCGTGGGCGAAGGCCGCGGATCGCAGGTGCGCGTCGGCCCCGATCAGCCGTCGGGTGCGGAGGAGACGATCCCGCACCTCGTCCGGTACGGAAGAAAATCGTTCGACGGATCGCTCGTAGAGTGCTTCGATTCCGGTGATGGTGATGTTCTCCGGTGCCGTGGACGCCAGCCAGGCGTGCAGATCGACGTCCAGCTCGGGGTCGTTTCCGAGGACGGATTCTTCCTTCGACGCGAAGCTACGAAAGAACGTGCTGGGCGATACCCCTGCCCGACGCGCGATCTCGTCGACCGTCGTCGCGGCGCACCCCTGCTTCTCGAACAGGTCGAGCGCGGCGCAGGAGATCTCGAGCTGGGTGTCTCGGCGACGTCGTTCTCGCAGATCCATCACTCGTTCCGTCATCCTCGTCACTCCTTCGGGTTCTCACCGTCAACTTACCAGTAATATTCAAGTTGACAGTCACTGTCATGGTGAATCAAGCTATCTGGGCGGTCCGTTGTCCGCACCTTGTACCCATACTCGAAAGCTTCCGATGAACTCACCTCAGACCGACCACATATCCGAGTCCGCGCCGGACGACGAACTCGCGCCGGGCAGCAAACTTCTGATCG
>NZ_LVCU01000245.1:0-19074 GCF_001647185.1 Rhodococcus sp. EPR-147 | reverse complement strand
ACCGCGCAGTGGCTCACCACCGGATTCCTGTTGACGATGGCAGTGGTCATCCCCATCACCGGATTCCTGTTCCAGCGCTTCACGTTGCGCCAGGTATTCGTCGCTGCGATGAGCCTGTTCACCGTCGGCACACTGCTCGCAGCCTCTGCCCCGGGCTTCGAGCTGCTCCTGCTCGGACGCGTCACTCAGGCCAGCGGCACGGCGATCATGTTGCCGCTGTTGATGACCACCGTGCTCACGGTGGTTCCGGCGCACAAGCGCGGCGCGATGATGGGCGTGATCTCCATCGTCATCGCCGTGGCCCCCGCCATCGGTCCGACCATCTCGGGAATCATCCTCGATTCGCTGAACTGGCGTTGGATGTTCTGGCTCGTCCTGCCGATCGCACTCGTCGCGTTCGCCATCGGGACCACTCTGGTGAAGAACGTGACCCAGACCGGTCGGCCGTCGTTCGATCCCCTGTCGGTCGTGTTGTCCGCGTTGGCTTTCGGCGGCATCGTCTACGGCCTGAGCAGCCTCGGACACTCGGCCGAGGAGTCGGTCGTACCGGTGTGGCTACCACTGGTGGTCGGAGCGATTGCCCTGGTGGTGTTCGTGCTGCGTCAGGTCGCCCGTCAAGATCAGGGTGGAGCTCTACTGGACATGCGTCCGTTCCGTACCCCCACCTTCAGCGTCGGCCTCGGCATGATCGCGATCTCGATGATGGCCCTGTTCGGCGCTCTGATCCTGCTACCGATGTATCTGCAAAACGTCCGCGGTCTCGACACCCTGGACACCGGCCTGATGCTGCTCCCCGGCGGACTGCTGATGGGCTTGCTCGCGCCGTTCGTCGGGCGCATCTTCGACCGAATCGGACCGCGCCCGTTGGTCATTCCCGGTGCGATGGTGGTGAGCGCCGCGCTGTGGTCGATGACCGTCCTGGACGCGCAGTCCGCCCTTCTGCTCGTGATCGGTATCCACATGCTGCTCTCGGCAGGCCTCGCGCTCATCATGACGCCGCTCATGACCTCGTCGCTGGGATCGCTTCCCGCCCAGCTGTACTCGCACGGTAGTGCCATCTTCAGCACGGTTCAGCAGTTGGCAGGCGCCGCAGGTACCGCACTGTTCGTCACCGTGATGTCGAACACCGCGGCAGCCCGAATCGCCGACGGCGCAACCGCTGTGGGCGGCTCCGAGGCCGGTATCCACACCGCCTTCCTGTACGGCGGGGCCGTGTCACTGGTGGCGGTGGCAGCGTCGTTCTTCATCCGGGCACCGGCGCGCAGTGATCGCGACGCCGTCGCCCCTGCACAACCGGTTCACTGAATCACTCGACTTCGATCAGCTTCACGGCCGCAGCGACGATCTGGTCTTCCGACAGGAGGACCAGGTCGGCCGCGGCACCGAGTGGTACGAACGAATTTGCGCTCGACACTCTGCCGATGGCACCGTCGTAACCTCCCTCGACCAGAGCGGTCACGACGCCCTCGCCGACTCCCCCGTCGTGCCGGGTCTCGTCGGCGATCAATACCCGATCGAATTCCGAGAGCCGGTGCAACAGATGCTCGCTCGGGAGCGGAACGATCCATCGCACATCGACCACCGTCACGCCGATCCCGTGTTCGCGCAACGTGGACGCGGCCCGTCTACTCATCACGACGCCGTTCCCGAACGTGACGATGGCCAGATCCATGCCATCGCCATGCGTTGCGACAGTGCCGAACTCGGCCGGGCCTTCGTCGGTGCAGCGGAGCGCTCCGTCACCGTCGAGCAGGTCGGTGCGGTGATACAGCGCGATCGGCTCCAGGAAAACGCAGACCCGCCCTTCCTCGACGGCCAATGCCACACAGGTTCGGAGCAGACCGGCGGCCTCCGCCGCCGAACTCGGGACAGCAACCACTACGCCCGGAATGTCGCGCAGAACGGCGACCGCATTGTCGTTGTGGAAGTGCCCACCGAAACCACGCTGATACGCCAGGCCTGCGATACGCACGACCATCCCGTTGGTGAACTGCGAATCGGAGAAGAACTCGAGCGACGCGGCCTCACCGCGCAGCTGATCCTCGGCGTTGTGCAGGTACGCCAGATACTGGATCTCGGGTATCGGAACGAATCCTGCGAGCGCAGTACCGAGGGCGGTGCCGAGCACGGTCTGCTCGTCGAGCAGGGTATCGAAAACCCTTGCTGCGCCGAACTTCTTGCGCAAACCTTTCGTGACGCCGTAGACGCCACCCTTGACGGCCACGTCCTCGCCGAACACGAGGACGTCAGGTCGCGCCGCCATGATGTCGGTGAGCGTCCTGTTGATCATGGCGGCGAGCGTCAGACGCTGCTCGCTGGTCACGCCTCGCAGGCTCTGCTCGGTGGCGGCCACCGCGCTCGGTCGCCGTTCGGTGAGCGGGGCCATCACCGCGTCCGCGGTAGCCAGGCGCGATGACGCCCCGGACCGCAGTGACTCGACCATGTGCTCGGCCTCGGTCATGACGGTCTGGCGCATCGCCTCGTAGCGGCCTTCGACGTCGGCTGCCGAGAGCACACCGGCACCGATCAGCGCACGTGCGCCGGCGAGCAACGGATCTCGAATGTAGTCGCCGACGATGTCTGCGTTGGTGCGGTACGCGAGTTCGGCATCGGAACCGGCGTGGCCCATCAACCGCACCGTTTCGAGGTGGAGGACCACTGGACGCCGCCTCGCCCGTACCGTCGCTACCGCAGCGTCGACGGTGCGCATCAGTGCGATCGGATCATCGCCGTCGGCGCGCACGTACTCGATCGACGGTAATCGGCCGAGCGACTGCGCGATCCACCCCCGCGGCGATCGAGTACTGATGCCGATTCCGTTGTCCTCGCAGACGAACAGGATCGGCATCGGGA
Source organism: Rhodococcus sp. EPR-147 (assembly GCF_001647185.1). Taxonomy (NCBI): domain Bacteria; kingdom Bacillati; phylum Actinomycetota; class Actinomycetes; order Mycobacteriales; family Nocardiaceae; genus Rhodococcus; species Rhodococcus sp. EPR-147. The sequence continues at coordinate 16,221 of NZ_LVCU01000245.1, read as the reverse complement.
CGGATTGGTGTGCGCAGTAGGCCGCCGAGTTCAGCGCACCCACCGTCGTCGAATGATTGGCCGAGGCATCGCCGAAGCTGCACACGACGATTGCGTCCTCGGGCCACGGGGTTCGATGACGGAGTGCCTTCGCCCGCCCCAGTGCGAAGGCCAGGCCGACTGCGCGCGGAACCTGCGAACCGATGGTCGATGTCTGCGGAACGATCCCCAGATCCGGATGTCCGAACACCTTGTGGCGGCCGCCGGACATGGGATCGGATGTCGAGGCAATCAGGCTCGCCAGGACGTTCTGAATCGGCGTCGAACCCGGATACTGTTGTGCGCGTGCGGCATAGAAGCCGCCGGATCGGTAGTGCAGGAGCGCCGGGTCGGTGACCGTGGTCGCGGCACCGACGGCGGCGTTGGCCTCGTGCCCGGACGAGCCGATGGTGTAGTAGCCGAAGCCCGCGGACTGCAACCAGCGCGCGGCGAAGTCGAGATGCCGGCTCGCGAGTTGCGCGTCGAAGTACCGGATCAGTCGCTGCGGATCCGCGTCGACCGACCGACCGGGCCGGATCGACCGAACCTGCTGCAGGAAGTACTCGTCGATCGCCTCGGCCACACTCGCACCCTTGTTCCCGTAGAGCTGTCTCCATCGAGCCGAGCTGCGTGGATCAGCTCAGGGCGATCATATCCATTGGAGTGCTGAGCAACCGGCCGACGAGGGCGAGGAACTGCGATCCCTGCTGGCCGTCGACGAGACGGTGATCGAACGAGAGCGACAGTGTCGTCACCGACCGCAGTGCAATGGCACCCTCGTGTTCCCAGGGCATGCGGCGGATCGAACCGAAGCACAGGATGGCCGCTTCGCCGGGATTGAGGATGGGAGTGCCTGCATCGACACCGAACACTCCGACGTTGGTGATGGTGATGGTGCCGTCGGCCAGGTCGGCAGGACTGCTCTTGCCCTCCTTGGCCGTGCGCGTCAGCTCTGCCAGTGCGCGCGCGATATCCACCAACGAGAGTTCGTGGGCGTCCTTGATGTTGGGAACCATCAATCCGCGCGGGGTCGCCGCGGCGATGCCGAGGTTCACGTAGTACTTGGTGACGATCTCCTGAGCGGCCTCGTCCCAGGACGAGTTGAGCGAGGGATTCGATTTCAGCGCAACGAGAACCGCCTTGGCGACCAGCGCCAGCGGAGTCAGCCGCACATCGGCGAAGTGAGCCGAAGACCGTAGGGACTCCAGCAATGTCAGGGTCTCGGTGACGTCCACGGTCACGAACTCGGTGACGTGCGGAGCGGTGAATGCACTGCGCACCATGGCATCCGCCGTGTGCTTGCGCACTCCCTTGATCGGTGTGCGTACTTCGCGGCCGACCCTCAGTGGGGTCTGCTCCCCTTCCGAACCCTCACCCGCGAGGTACGACTCGACATCGTCGCGGGTGACGTCGCCGCGAGCTCCGGTCGGGGGTACCTCGGCAAGATCGACGGCGTTGTCCTTTGCGATCTTTCGCACCGGCGGTGCAGCGAGCGGTTTTCCGTTCTGCCCGCTCGATGTCGGAGCGACCGGCGTGCTCCCCCGGCCGCCGCGTCGACTCGATCCTTCCTTCGCCACGCCGTAGCCGACGAGAACCGGGACGCGTTCCTCGCTGTCCTCCACCGGACTCGCGTCGTCCACATCGGCGGCGGGCTCGGGGGTAGCTGCCTCGTCGTCGGTGCCTCCATCGACTCGGATGTCGATGATCGGGACCCCGACCTCGACGGTGTCACCTTCCGACACATGAAGGGCAGCAACGACGCCCGCGAACGGTGAGGGAAGTTCGACGGCGGCCTTGGCCGTCTCGACCTCGGCGATGTTCTGATTCAACTCGATGGTGTCACCGACGGCGACGAGCCAGGTCAGCAGATCGGCTTCGGTGAGTCCTTCCCCGAGGTCGGGCAACGGAAAGCTCTTGATGGTGGGCATCGTCGAATCCTGTTCGGTACGTATCGGCGGCGGTCGGTGAGCGCGAGGTCAGTGCGAGCGGCAGCGGTCGACTGCGTCGAGAATCCGGTCGACGTCGGGGAGATAGAACTTCTCCAACTTCGACGCCGGGTACGGAGTACCGAAGCCGCCGACGCGCAGCACCGGCGCTTCGAGGTTGTAGAAGCAGCGTTCGGAGATTCGAGCGGCGATCTCGGAGCCGAGGCCCATGAACACGGGGGCCTCGTGCGTGACGACCAGCCGTCCGGTCTTGCGTACCGAGGCCTCGATGGTCTCGAAGTCGATGGGTGAGAGCGAACGAAGATCGATGACCTCGATCGACACCCCCTCGAGGGCAGCGACTTCGGCGGCTTTGCGGGCAGTGGCGACGAGCGGTCCGTACGCGATCAAGGTGAGCTCGGTGCCCTCGGTGACCACCCGCGCCCGATGCAGCGGGTACGACGCGTCGGCATCGAGGTCGATCGGGCTCTTCTCCCAGTACCGACGCTTCGGCTCGAAGAACAGGACCGGATCGTCGCTGGCGATGGCCTGCTGAATCATGGAGTAGCCGTCGGCGGCGTTGCTGCACGTGACGACGCGAAGTCCTGCGGTCTGCGCGAAATAGCCTTCGGGAGACTCCGAGTGATGCTCGACGGCACCGATTCCGCCGCCGTAGGGCACCCGAATCGTCATGGGAATCTTGACGTTTCCACTGGTGCGGTAGTGCAGTTTGGCGACCTGCGAGACGATCTGGTCGAACGCCGGATAGATGAAGCCGTCGAACTGGATCTCGCACACGGGGCGGAATCCCCGCATCGCGAGTCCGACTGCGGTGCCGATGATGCCCGACTCCGCCAGCGGCATGTCGAGTACCCGTCCGGGGCCGAAGTCCTTCTGCAGGCCGTCGGTGATGCGGAAGACGCCGCCGAGCTTGCCGATGTCCTCGCCCATCAGCAGGACCTTCGGATCGTTCTCCATCGCTCGCCGCAGACCTGCGTTGATGGCCTTGCCCAACGGAAGACTGGTGGGTCGCTGCGGCGCAACATGTTCCAACGTGGTCATGACATGGCTCCTTCGAATCCGGCTCGGTACGAGGCGAATTGAACGCGCTCGTCGTCCAGGAGGGGGTGGGGATCGGCGTAGACGTTGTCGAACACCGACATCGCTTCCGGCTCGACGGTCTCGAGGCAACCGCGACGAAGCTCGGCAGCGACGTCGTCGGCCGTCCGCTTCACCGAGGCGGCGAACGCGTCGTCGAACACGCCGATTCGCCTCAGTAGCTTCTCGATTCGGTCGATCGGATCCTTGGCGCGCCATTCGTCGTCGGTGGCACCCGAGCGGTATCGCGTCGGATCGTCGGAAGTGGTGTGCGGGCCCATGCGGTAGGTGACGGCCTCGATGAGCGTCGGGCCGCTGCCCTCGCGGGCGCGAGCGAGAGCTGCCCTGGTGACGGCCAGGACGGCGAGAACGTCGTTGCCGTCGACGCGGACCGAGGGAATGCCGTAGCCCTCACCGCGAGCGGCGATCGTTGCCTTGGTCTGCACGGTCACCGGCTCGGAGATCGCCCACTGGTTGTTCTGGCAGAAGAACACCACCGGTGCGTGAAAACTGGCGGCGAAACCGAGCGCCTCGGAGATGTCGCCCTGGCTGGTTGCGCCGTCGCCGAAGTAGGTGATGGCCGCGCCCTCGGCTCCCTCGAGCTGCATGCCGATGGCGTACCCGGTGGCGTGCAATCCCTGCGAGCCGACGATGATCGCGGGCGTAGTCATGCGGTACTCGTACGGGTTCCAGCCGGACAGCGTCGAGCCGCGCCAGAAGCGCAGCATGCGGGTGGGGTCGACGCCTCGGCAGTAGGCGACGCCGTGCTCGCGGTAGCTGGCGAACACGAAGTCCTCGGTGTCGAGCGCTCGAGCCGAACCGACCTGCGCCGCTTCCTGCCCGAGCAGCGGTGCCCACAGCCCCAGTTCGCCCTGTCGCTGTAGCGCGGTCGCCTCGGTGTCGATGCGCCGGACGACCACGAGATCGCGATACATCTCCATCATCGCGGCCGTGTCGATGTCCGCGACGAGAGGTGAGTAGGTCTCGTTGCGGACCACCGTTCCAGATTCTTTGATCAGCTGTACCAGCGAGGTGGTGTTCATGTTCGTCGCACTCTCCGTCGTGGTGTGATGTCCTTCACAAGAACACCACCAACAGCCAGAGTGCACAAGTGCCGACTTCAGAACTGCGCACAATGCACAATATTGGGTAACGACCGAGCGACAGGAAGTGCGCAATGACCGATTTGGACAAGACCGACGCCCGACTCCTCCTCGCCCTCTGCGCCAAGCCGCGAGCCACCGGCGTCGAACTCGCCACCACCTTGGGGCTGTCCCGCAACACTGTGCAGGCGCGCCTCGGTCGATGGGACGACAAGGGATCGCTCACGCCGATCGATCACCGCATTCCACCGAAATCTCTCGGCCGCCCGCTGCAGGCATTCGTCACAGCTCAGGTCAACCAGCACACCCTGGCTGCGGTCACCGAACACCTGCGCACCATTCCGGAAGTGCTCGAGGTGTTCGGACTGTCCGGCGCTGCGGACATGCACATTCGCATCGCCGCAGTCGACGCCGACGACCTGTATCGCATCGCAGGTCTCATCCTCGATATCCCCGGCGTCGAGCGCACCAACATGTCCATCGCGATGAGCGAGTTGATCCAGTACCGCACCAAGCCGTTGCTTGAGCAGCTCGCCGAGGACGGCCGACGCTGAGCAGGCAGACCATCCCCGCGAGATCGATCAGGGCCGCACCGTGCAACATGCACGTTCTCGGCAACGGCGGTTGACCAACGTGCACGTTCACGGCACTCTTCGACGGACATGTTCCCGGACACCATCCATTTCCGGGTACCGCCGCCTCATCACCGAAAGAGACCGCCTGTGTCCGTCGTTGCCGACCACCCCGCCGCCGCGCCCACCCCGACCGACCACGTGCCGACGGGCGTCTTCGATCGTCCCGACATGCCGCGCGACTCCGCGCACGAACGCGTCGTGTTCTGTCAGGATCCCGACACCGGGCTGCGCGCGATCATCGCGGTCCACTCCACCGCGTTGGGACCCGCTCTCGGCGGAACTCGCTTCTACCCCTATGCATCCGAGCAGGATGCGTTGACCGATGTACTACGGCTCTCCCGGGGAATGACCTACAAGGCGGCCGTCGCGGGAGTCGATCCCGGTGGCGGTAAAGCGGTGATCATCGGCAACCCCAACGCCATCAAGACCCCGACTCTGCTGGGCGCGTACGGCCGGTTCGTCGAGTCGCTCGGCGGAACGTACGTGACGGCGGGCGATGTGGGCACCAACAGCGACGATCTCGACATCATCGCCGAAGAGACGGCGCACGTCGTCGGCAAGAACACCACCGCAGGCGGCACCGGCGACAGCGGCCCCCAAACCGCGCTCGGAGTCTTTCTCTCCCTCCTGGCCGCAGCCGAATCGACCTGGGGCTCGGACGATCTGACCGGAAAGCGCGTCGGCGTCGAGGGTGCGGGCAAAGTGGGCTACAACCTCGTCGCCCTGCTTCGCGATGCCGGTGCCGAGGTGATCGTCAGCGACTCCTACGCGCCCGCCCTCGATCGCATCGCCCTGGACTTCCCCGGTGTCACCGTCGGATCCGACATCATCGGTGCCGACATCGACGTCTACGCCCCGTGCGCCATGGGTGCCACTCTCGACGCATCCTCGGTGGCCCGGTTGTCGGCGTCCATCGTGTGCGGCGCGGCGAACAATCAACTCCTCACACCCGATGTCGAAGCCCTGCTGGCTGCGCGCGAAATCGTCTGGGTACCCGACTACGTCGCCAACGCCGGTGGCCTGATCCAGGTGGAAGGCGAACTGCGCGGCAAGGATTCGGCCGAGGTGATGGCCACGATCGGCAAGATCCGCGATACCGTCGCCGGCATCTTCGCCATCGCCCGCACCGAGGGCATCCTGCTGGGAGCCGCGGCCGATCGCCTGGCCGAGGATCGAATCGCCGCCGCGCAGAACTGACCGGCGGCCTGCATACGACGCTCCACTCCCTGCCGTAAATCGGCGATACCCGCGCCACAGGCCGCGGAGTGGAGCGCTACGTGCAGCGGCTACTGCAGCGCGATGTACTTGGTCTCGAGGTATTCCTCGATACCCTCCGAACCACCCTCGCGTCCGAAGCCCGATTCCTTGACGCCACCGAACGGGGCGGCCGCGTCGGAGATCGCACCGCGATTGACCCCGACCATGCCGGTCTCCAGAGCCGCCGACACCCGCAGGGCGCGGTCCAGGCTCTCGGTGAAGAAGTACGCCACCAACCCGTATCGGGTGTCGTTGGCCCCAGCGATGGCCTCGGGCTCGGTGTCGAATCCGATGATCGCCGCCACGGGGCCGAAGATCTCGTCCTGCAACAGATTCGCGTCGGCAGGAATCGAGTCGAGAACCGTGGGCGAGTAGAAGAAGCCGGGTCCCTCGGGCGTCGTGCCCCCGGTGCGCACCCGGGCACCCTTGGCCACCGCATCGTCAACCAGTGCGGTGACCGTTCGGCGCTGCTTGTCGTTGATCAGTGGGCCGATGTCGGTGCCCTCTCGATCACCAGGGCCGACCGTCAATGCCTCGATGCGCGCCGTCAACTTCGCGGTGAATTCCTCACGCACGGAGTTCGCGACGTACAGCCGATTCGCTGCCGTGCAGGCCTCGCCGCCGTTGCGCATCTTGGCCAGCATCGCCCCGTCGACAGCGGCGTCGATGTCGGCGTCGTCGAACACGATGAACGGCGCATTGCCGCCGAGCTCCATCGACGTCCGTAGCAGTCGGTCGGCTGCGTTGCGCACCAACAGCTTTCCCACTCCGGTCGATCCGGTGAACGTGACCTTCCTCAGTCTCGGGTCGTCCATCAACGGCCCGGTGACGGAGGCGGCGTCGGAGGTGGGAAGTATCGACAGCACACCGCTGGGCAACCCCGCGTCGGCGAACACCTGTCCGAGCAGAAGCATCGTCAACGGGGTGTCCTCGGCCGGTTTGACGATGACGGTGCAGCCGGCCGCGAGTGCCGGGCCGATCTTGCGTGTGCCCATGGCCAACGGAAAGTTCCACGGGGTGATCGCCAGGACCGGCCCGACGGGCGACTTGCTGACCAGGATCGAGCCGTTGCCCGCAGGGGCGGGTGTGAACCGGCCGCCGATTCGGACGGCCTCCTCGCTGAACCAGCGTAGGAATTCGCTGCCGTACTTCACCTCACCGTGGCTCTCCGCCAACGACTTTCCCATTTCGAGTGTCATCAGCAGAGCGAAGTCGGCAGCACGCTCCTGCAGCAGATCGAAGGCGCGCCGCAGAATCTCGGCTCGCTCGCGGGCGGGCGTCGCCGCCCACCCCGGCTGCGCCTCGGCGGCACGGTCGAGCGCGGCGATGCCGTCGGCCGCGGTGGCGTCGGCGACTGTGGTCAGCTCGTCGCCGGTCGCCGGGTTCAGCACGGCGAATCGTGCGCCCGACGCAGAGGGCGATTGCACACCACCGAGCCAGAGATCGGTGGGCAGCGAGGAGATCAGATCGTGAGCATCCATCAGTTCCCCTGCGCCACAGTGCGAAGCGAGTCTTCGAGCACGGTCAAAGCATCATCGAGCAACTCGTCGGAGATCACCAGGGGCGGCAGCAACCGGATGACGTTGCCGTAGGTGCCGCACGTCAGCACGATCACTCCGGCCTCGAGTGCCGCCGCCGCAACGGCTTTGGTGGCCTCCGGGTTGGGCTCACGCCCACCCGGCAGCACGAGCTCGAGCGCAAGCATGGCTCCGCGGCCGCGCACCTCACCGATGATGCCGACCTCGGACGCCAACGCACTCAGTCGCTCGAACACGATGCGTTCGATGTCGCGCGCTCGGTCATTGAGCTCGAGTGTCTCCATCTGCTCGATGGACGCCAGGGCCGCGGCGCAGGCGACGGGGTTACCGCCGTACGTGCCACCGAGCCCACCGGGGTGCACGGCATCGATCAGGTCGGCACGGCCGGTGACCGCGGCCAGCGGCATCCCGCCCGCGATGCCCTTCGCCATCGTGATCAGATCCGGTACGACGCCCTCGTGCTCGCTGGCGAACCAGGCCCCGGTCCGAGTGAAGCCGGACTGCACCTCGTCGGCGATCAACACGACGCCGTTCTCACGTGCCCAATCCGCCAGTGCAGGCAGAAATCCTTCTGCGGGCACGATGAAGCCGCCCTCACCCTGAATCGGCTCGATCAGGATGGCCGCGAGATTGCCTGCACCGATTTGCTTGTCGATGACGGAGATCGCTCGCGCCGCAGCCTGGGCACCGGTGAGCGCAGAACCGTCGACGTTCAGACCTTCGCGGAACGGATACGACATCGGCGCTCGATAGACCTCGGGAGCGAACGGCCCGAATCCGCTCTTGTACGGCATCGACTTCGACGTCAGTGCCATCGTCAGGTTGGTGCGGCCGTGGTACGCGTGGTCGAACACGACGACAGCGGACCGCCCGGTGGCGTGACGTGCGATCTTCACGGCGTTCTCGACGGCCTCGGCACCACTGTTGAACAGGACGCTGCGCTTGTCGTGATCGCCCGGGGTCAACTCGGCCAGCTTCTCGGCGACCTCGATGTAGCCCTCGTAGGGCGCAACCATGAAGCACGTGTGGGTGAAGTGTGCGACCTGATCCTGCACGGCGGCAACAACTGCCGGGTTCGAGGCACCCACGGTGGTCACGGCGATTCCGGCCCCGAGGTCGATCAGCGAGTTTCCGTCCACGTCGACCACGACGCCACCGTCCGCGTCGGCCACGTACACCGGCAGCGTCGACGCCACGCCTGCACCGACGACGGCCTTGCGGCGCTGCGCCAACGCCGCCGACTTCGGCCCGGGGAAGGCGGTGACGATCTTGCGCTCCTGCGGAAGTCGGTACTCGATCGAGGCCATGGGTCGCACCTTTCGTGTGGGCTTGTCGTGCAAGTATGCGACTCGACGAGCGCGACGGCCGGACGCCATTTCGTACACCTCGACGGCACATTGCACTCCATTTCGGCAGTTCTGCCGCTACAGTTTCACCGGTGAGCGTGCAGATGTCCTGGCTGTTGAGGCAGCAACACCTTCGCCTGAGTCACCGCGGCGGACCGGAGCGCAGCGCTGCTCCCATCACCTTCGCGCAGGCGACCGAACTCATCGATCCCAGTCCGTGGCTGTCGGGCGGTGAACTGATTCTCACGACCGGACTCGGCTTCGACGCCGACGGCCCGGCCCTCGGTACCTACGTCCGGACCTTGGCAGCCGCGGGTGTCGCCTGTCTCGGATTCGGAGTCGGGTTGTCCCACAGCACTATTCCCCGTCACATTCTCGACACCGCCGAGGATGTCGGGCTTCCCGTCGTGGAGGTTCCCTACGACATCCCGTTCGCCGCCGTCATCAGAGCGGTCATGAAACGCATAGCCGAGCAGGAATACGAGCAGGTTCTGCGTGCGGCGTCGGTCCAGACCCGCATCACCAGGGCAGCACTGCACGGCGGCGTCGACGCGATCGTTCGCGAACTGGCCGTCGCCACGTCCACGTCGGTGGCGCTGATCGGCAATCGCACCGAATCGTTCCATCCCGCCGCCGCGGCGGATCTCGTCGAACGCGCCCGCGACGTGGCCCGCAGCATTCGCCCGTCGTCGGCACCGGCCACGGTGTCGGTCAGCGAACCGGGGTGCACCGTCACTCTGCATTCGGTCGCCATCTCCGGCGGGGCGTCGAGCTTTCTCGCCATCCGCACCGCAGGCCCGGTGACGGGCGTCGAGCAGATCCTGCTCGGGCACGCGGTGTCGCTGGTGACCCTCGAACTCGAGAAGCCCACGCGGCTGCGCGCCGAGCAGTCGCGACTCAACACGCTCGCGCTCGGATTGTTGCTGGACGGCCATCTGCCCTCCCCGGACGGCAACGCGCTACCGAGCTATCTCGTCGACGCCGCCGACGACGACTCTCGCATCAGGGTCGCAGTTGTCCGCGGACCGTCCGAGCGCATCGTCGAGGCGATCGATGCCGAGTGCCGAGCCAGGGCGCGGCCCACGTTCACTCGGCAGACCGACACCGGTGTGGTGGTGTTGTTCCGCGGTAGCGACGACTCCGATGTGGTTGCCCGACTGATGGATTCACTGCCGAGGTCGGTGCGCGTCGGGCTCAGTTCCAGCCACCCCATCACCGAGACTCCCCTCGCTCTGAAGCAGGCTTCGCTCGCGTGCGCAGCGGCCGGCTCGGGCGATCGGATCGTCGAATTCACCGGATCGATGCTGTTGGCCTCCGAACCGGTACAGGAATCGTTGCGTGCGATGGCCGCCGTGACCATTGCCGTGCTGTCCGAGTACGACCGCACCCACACCGCCGATCTGGTGGGATCGCTTCAGGCTTTCCTCGAAGCGAACGGGCATTGGGAGACCGCTGCGGCGAACCTGTCCGTTCATCGCCACACGCTGCGAAACCGGATCACCCGATGCGAAGAATTACTGTCGGTCGATCTGACGTCGGCGCGGGTGCGGGCGGAATTGTTGCTTTCACTGCTTGCCGCGACATCGTGAACATCGTCAATCGTGTCAGTATTTCTCGATGAACACGCCGCAGCCCCACATCGCCGTCGCCACTGCGAAATCGGTTCGACTCGGAGTACTGCTGGCGGCAGTCGGTGGATTCCTCGACGCGTACACCTACATCACCCGCGGTGGCGTGTTCGCCGGCGCGCAGACCGGCAATGTCGTGTTGCTCGGCGTCGATGTCGCCGCCGGTCGGTGGGTCGAGGCTCTGGCTTTCCTACCCCCGTTGGCGGCCTTCGTCCTGGGCGTCGCGACCGCAGAATTCATCGCGCTGCCCGCGGTTGCGAGGATCGTGCGACGACCGGTGCGGGCGGTGCTGGTGTTCGAGATCCTCGTGGTCCTCGTCGTCGGATTTCTGCCGGCCACCGTCCCCGACGCCGTGGTCTCGGTGATCCTCGCTCACGTCGCCGGAGTGCAGGTGACCACCTTTCGTGTGCTGGTGGATTCACCGTTCAACACCACGATGACGACCGGCAATCTCCGCAGCATGGCGATGGCGGCATTCCACCGGGTGGTCGAACACGATCTCGAGGCCGGCATCCGCGCCCGACGGTTCGGCGCGGTGATCTCCGGATTCTTCGGTGGGGCGCTGCTCGGCGCAGTCGCGGTCGAGCTGTTCGGGCTACGGGCGATCTGGGTCGTAGCCGTGATGCTGACCGTCGCTCTTGCACTGTTCGTGTTCGACGAGCGCACACCCAGGTCGTTGTCTCCGAAAGGTCAGTCGCCCAACCGAAGCGGAGCGATCGACTCGAACACATCGCCCGGCCCCGGGTTGCCTTCTGCCGACGAACCGCCCAAGTGATGCACAACGCCCCACACCGCGTTGAGTGCGGTGTGAATGGCTCCCTCGGCCCACCCTGCCGTCCACGAGATGTCGTCGCCGGCGAGAAAGATCCCCCGGTGCCGAGGTTCGAGGTCGTGCTGCACGAAATGGGTGAACAGTCTTTCCTGGTATCGGTAGTGCCCCGGCAGATTCGCCTTGAATGCGCCCATGAAATCGCGTTCGGTTTCCCAGGACAGAGTCACCGGGGTGGAGATGATGTGACTGCGGAAGTCGACACCGGGATAGATCTCCTCCAACGATCGCAGCATGATGTTCATGCGCTCGGTCGGATCCAGGGCCAGCAGCTTGAGCGAGTCGTCGGACCACGTGTAGGACAGGCAGATCAGCCCGGGCTTGCCCTCACCCTGGTCGAGTAGGTACGTGCCGCGACTCATTCGATCGGTCAGCGTCATGCTCACCAGATCGCGGCCGGTGACCGGATCCTTGTCCTTCCAGAACGGACGATCGACGAGTGCGAACACCTTGGTCGACCCCATGTAGTGGGTACGTTCGATGGCGGTCCAGTGGTCGATGGGAAACAGATCGTCGTCGCATCTGATGTTGCTCAGCAGCATCCAGCTCTGGGCGGTCACGACGGCGGCGGCGTAGGTGCGGATGTTGCCACGATCGTCGTGGATCGTGGTGCCGCCGTCGGTGCGCCTGATCCCGGTGACGCGCGACATCGTGGTGCCGCCGTTCAGTGACGCCAACGACGTGCCTGCGGGCCAGTGCGCCATGTTCGCCGGCGAGTCGGTCCACAACCGCATCGGGAGTTGCTGTGAGCCGCCGACGATTCCGCGATGGTGATCGTCCGCTGCCGTGATGACGACGCGAAGGATCTCGAGGATCGAGTTGGGATAGTCGGTGTCCCATCCGCCCGTTCCGAAACCGACCTGGCCGAACAACTCTCGCATCCGAAACGACGAGAAGTGCTCGGACGCAGCGAGGAAACCGTAGAAGGTCTGATCGTCGAACTTCACGATCAGCTCGTTCCAGATCCGCTTGATCTCGGCCACGTCCCGCCTGCGGATGGCGCGCTGCAGCGGAATCAACTCGGCGTGCTCCTCGAGCGTCCTGTTCCACGCGTCGGCGACCTCGGCGAAGATCGGCGGGAGATCGTCGAGCTTGCGTGCGTAGTGGCTCTCACCCTTGAGGTCGATCACCGTACTGGGGGTCACCTCGGCCAGCGGGTTCGGAAACGGCGTCGTCTCGAGCCCGACGGCGTCGAGGTAGTGGAACAGCGCGGTCGACGACGGCGGAAAACGCATCGCGCCCATCTCTGCCACCACACCCGGGTGCCCGTCGAACGGTACCGAGCGCATCCGGCCGCCGATCCGATCCGATTCGTACACAACGGGTTCCATGCCGAGCTTCAGCAATTCGTGGGCGACGACCATACCGGCGAGTCCGCCGCCGATCACGGCGACCCGGGTACCGAGGGCCGCGTCGGGAATGCTCCCCAGGCCGGCCGGATGCGCGAGGTAATCGTCGTACGCGAACGGGAAGTCCGGGCCGAACATCGTGAGCGGCTGGTCGTCCTCGGATGCGATTGCGCTGTCCGGGGTGACGGGTGTGGTCATCGGTCGGTCTCCTGCTCGGCCCGTGAGGGTCCTGTCGGGTAGAGGTCGGTGCGGCGGTCGGCCAGATGGGTGTTGACCGCACGCGATCGAGCGAGCTCGGCCGGATCCAGCTCGAAGGTCAGCAGTTCTTCGTGTTCACCGGCTCGCGCGAGGTCGTTGCCGGCCGGCCCGACGGCACAGGTCAGCCCGCAATATCTCAGGCTCGCCTCGGTGCCGCAGCGATTGACGTAAGTGATGAACAGTTGGCTCTCGTACGCCCGCGTGGGAACGACGTGAGTGGCGATGATCTCGAACGGGGTCATCAGACCGGTGGGAACGATCAACCATTCGGTGCCGGCATCGGCGTGCGCGCGAACGGCTTCGGGAAATTCGACGTCGTAGCAGGTGAGTACACCGCACCGCAGCCCGCCGAAGTCGAACTGCACCACCAGGTCCGGCCCCGGGGTGAAGTGGGTGCGATCGAGGGCCCCGAACAGGTGCGTCTTGCGATAACGCGCAACCGATTGTCCGGATGCGTCGACCACCTGCACCGCGTTGAACACGGCCTCGCCCCCGTGATTCGAATGACCGAGTTCGGGGTATCCGTACACGATCGCGACACCGTGTGTTCGCGCGATCGAGGCGATGCGCTCGAAGATCGAACCGTCGAACGTTTCGGCTCGTTCGCGCACGAGATCACCGATGTCGTAGCCGCTCACCGACATTTCCGGGGTCACCAGCATCGACGCGCCTGCTTCGGCTGCGCTGCGCGCCGCGGCATCGATCGCCGACAGGTTGGCCTCGACGTCGGCGGAGAACTCCGGCCCTTGGAACAGCGACACGATGACCGTCATGGGCGAAACTCCGGTTTCCTGTTGTGCAACTCTTCTGGCAGCGCAGGTGCCAGCACCCACAGGACCCGGGCACCACCACTGCTGTCGCTGCGAAAACTGTGCGGGCGTCGCGGCGAGAACGTGAACGCATCGCCCGGTCCGAGCAGCACGTCGTCACCGCCGAAGGCACCGCCTGGATCTTCTTCGAAGGTCACTCGAACCTCGCCGGACAGCACGTGTACGAACGTGACGTCCAACGGCAGGGTGTACGCCTCCGCGCCACTGCCGCCACCTTCCTCGATCTCCCCCAGCAGTACCTGGACCCGCCGCTCCCCGACCGGGGTCAACAGATACTCCGCCATCGCCGTTCCCCCGAACATGATGCGCGGCAACGATTGCGCGCGCACCACTTCACCGGCGGGGGCGTCGTCGAACAAAGAGCCGACCGGAACGTCGAGCGCAGCACAGACCCGAACCAACGACGCGACCGATGCGTTCACCTGATCGCGCTCGAGCTTGGACAGGTACCCCTTGGTCACCCCGCAGGTATCGGCGAGTGCGTCGAGAGTCAGCCGCTTCTTCTTGCGTGCTTCCTTCAGTCGCGCGCCGATACGTGGCGCGTCGTTCTCGACCGAAGCAGCAATCGACACCGTCATCGCCTCTCAGGAAACTCGTGTTGACAAGATCGTGCATCAGAGTAACGCTTGCCGGGCGAACTGGTCGACTCCACTGTCGCCGGACTCCTTAGAATTCGGAAGGAATTCTCGATGAACCCGAGCAGTCCCGAGCACCCACCGATAGGTCCGGTCGACGCGACCAAGGTCCCCCGCTACGCCGAGCCCACCACGTTCGCTCGGCTCCCGCGCCTCGACGAGGTGTCCCGAGCCGACGTGACCATCCTCGGCGTTCCGTTCGATTCCGGCGTGAGTTACCGTCCGGGCGCACGTTTCGGTCCCGGGCACATCCGTGCTGCCTCGAAACTGTTGCGGCCCTACAACCCTGCTCTCGAGGTCTCGCCGTTCGCCCGCCAGCAAGTTGCGGACTTCGGCGATATCGGAGTCAATCCGTTCGACATCACCGAGGCGCTCACCACGGTGCACGACGCGGTGACCGACCTGCGCGCCGACGGCTCCTCGGTTCTGACCCTCGGCGGCGATCACACCATCGCACTGCCGATCCTGCGCTCGCTCGCGCGCGATCACGGGCCGATCGCGGTGCTGCACTTCGACGCGCACCTCGACACGTGGGACACGTACTTCGGTGCGCCCTACACCCATGGAACCCCGTTTCGACGAGCCAGTGAGGAAGGCCTGATCGACCTCGAACGCTCGCAGCACATCGGTATTCGCGGCCCGCTCTACAGCGAGCAGGACCTCGAGGACGATCGCGTTCTGGGCTTCCAGGTGATTCGTTCCGACGATTACGAGGTCGACGGTGTCGCCAGCATCGTCGAACGGATGCGCAGACGTCTGGACGGCGGCCCGGTCTACGTCTCGGTCGACATCGACGTTCTCGACCCCGCACATGCGCCCGGCACCGGCACTCCCGAAGCCGGCGGCATGACCTCCCGAGAGTTGCTCAACACTCTGCGCGGACTCGTCGGCCTGAATGTGGTCGGTGCCGACATCGTCGAGGTCGCGCCGGCCTACGACCACGCCGAGATCACCGGAATCGCTGCGGCTCATGTTGCCTACGAGCTGTTGTCGGTTCTCGCCCTCAACCGATAGGACGTCACCGCCGCGGCAACACCAGGATCGGCACCGGCGAATGACGGATGATCTTCGTCGCCCGGGAACCGAGAAACACCCGAGCGATGGGCCCCAGTGGCCCGGACGATCCGATGGTCAGTACTTCGCCGTCCTGCCAGTGCAATTCGTCGAGGGCTTCGCGCCAACTGCCGGCCGAGGCCAACTCGGTCGTCACCCGATCGACCGGGAGTCCCACCGCAACCGCGTCGTCCACTGCTGCGGTGAGCGCCTCGCTGAGCCCCCGGGACAGCTCGGCGGCGACGTCGTCCTCGGCTCGCAGCCCGATTTCGGGCGGGTACATCGTCGCACCGCGGACCACGAACGACGCCAGACGAAGCGGAACGCCTGCTTCGCTGGCCAGTTCGGCGGTGGGTCCCACCACGCGCGAGGCCTCGCTGTCACCGGAGAACGCGCACGTGATCCGTGTCAGAGTCGCGCGCTCGCGCACGCGATAGCCGCGCGGGGCCAGCGCCACCGTCACCGGCGACGAGTGCAGCAGTTTGTCGGCGGTCGACCCGACGACGACCTGCCCGAGTGCGCCGTCGCCCGAGGAGCCGAGAACCAGAACCGCGGCCCCGAGACTGTCCGCCGCATCGGTCAACGCCGTCGACACCGAGCGGTGCGCGAGGCGGTGGAACGACGCGGCGATATCGGGCGCTTTCTCCTGCAGATAGTGCCGCGCCTTCGCCTCGGATTCGGCTGCCGTTGCCGCCGCCCAATCCGCGAACTCGGCATCG
>NZ_LVCU01000244.1:0-11693 GCF_001647185.1 Rhodococcus sp. EPR-147 | reverse complement strand
CCGAGATCGAGGGCACCGACGCTTCCCTTCCCCGGTGCGAACGCGATCAGCACGCTCATCGCGCGTCCTGCCCTGCACCACGCAATGCCGAATGGTGCCGACCCCAGAAGTAGTAGAACGCCAACACGACCGCGAGCCAGAGCCCGAACCAGAACCACGTGGTCCAGTGCAGCCCGGACAGGATGTACAGGCACGCGAGGACCGACAGCACCGGAGTCACCGGGTATCCCGGAACCTTGAACGGCCGCTCGAGATCGGGCATCGAGCGGCGCAGCACGATCACTCCGATGGACACGACGATGAATGCGACGAGGGTGCCGATCGACACCAGGTCCGCCAGCTTGTCGAGCGGAATGAACGCGGCGAGGATCGAGATCACGACGGCGACGACGATCGTGTTGTTGACCGGGGTGTGCGTACGGGGACTGACCTTGGCGAAAGCTTTGGGCAACATGCCGTCTCGGCCCATGGCGAACAGGATGCGAGTCTGCCCGTACATCGTCACCAGTGTCACCGAGAAGATGGAGATCACCGCACCTGCAGCCAGAATCGTTGCCGGCCAGGCTTGCCCGGTGACGTTACGCAGGATCTCCGCCAGCCCGGCTTCCTCTTGGCCGGCGAAGTCGGTCCAGGGCTGAGTGCCAAGGGCGGCCACGGCGACGACGAGATAGAAGACGATGACGACGATCAGCGCCGCAATGATGGCCCGCGGCATGGTCTTCTGCGGATCCTTCACCTCGTCGCCCGCGGTGGACACCGCGTCGAGTCCGATGAACGAGAAGAAGATCGTGCCTGCGGCCGCGGTCACACCAGCTGCGCCCAGGGGCATGAAGTCGGAGAAGTTTCCGGAGTCGAAGGCGGTGAATCCTACGATCGCGAACAGAGCCAGCACGCCGAGTTTGATGACGACCATGACTGCGTTGACGGCCGCCGACTCGCTCGCACCGCGAATGAGCAGAACGGCGCACAGCACGATCAGCACGACCGCAGGCAGATTCATGATGCCGGGATCGGCGTCGCCCGGCGCAGCGGACAGCGCGTGCGGGATGGTGAAGCCGAAGAGATTGTTCAACAACTCGTTGAGGTACCCGCTCCACCCGACGGCGACGGCAGCGCTGGACACTCCGTACTCGAGCAACAGGCAGGCGGCGACGCCCATCGCGACCACCTCGCCCATCGTCACGTACGCGTAGGAGTAGGTCGAGCCCGAAACCGGTACCGCCGATGCCATTTCGGCGTAACAGATGGCTGCGAGGCCTGCCGCGATACCCGCGGCCAGGAACGAGAGCACCACTGCAGGACCGGCTTCGGGAACCGCGAGCGACAGGACGAAGAAGATGCCGGTACCGATGGTGGCACCGACGCCGAACATCGTCAGCTGAAACGTGCCGATGGTGCGTTCCAACCCGCCACTGCTCTGCTGGTCCGGATCCACGATCGGCTTCTTGCGAAGCAGTTGCGATCGCAGACTCGATGCAGGTCTGTTCGACGAGGTCATGTGGGCGACTCCCAACGTGGAGAGAAACTCTCGAATCAATCGGTTCGGCTGATTCTGCTCCCCGATCGAGTGATTCGCACACCGAACCGGCTCGCTCGCCTCCGCGAGTTCTCGATGTCGTTCTCAGCTCAGGTGGTGCACGGACGAGCACAGTGTGTCCAACAGATCCGCGTCGTGGCTGATCACGAGCACACCGAGTCCGCCGTCGACGGCCTGGCGTTCGACCGATCTGGCGATCGACGCCGTCGTCGCCGCGTCGAGCATCGACGTCATCTCGTCGCAGATCAGATAGCGCGGCCGTTGCGCCAACGCCCGTGCGACACAGGCGCGCTGCAATTGCCCGTCGCTGACCTGGTGTGGTCGACGGGACAGCAGGTCCGCGGTCAGACCCACCTGCTCTGCCAGATCGGCGACATCGACCGAGCGCCCGGCGATGACCCCTGGTTGCTCGATGATCGAGCGCAGGGTCATCCGTGGATCGGTCGCCTGCCGTGGAGACTGGAACAGCAGCGCGATCTGTGCACGTGACGTCGCAGGTACCGAATACCCGACGCCTCGCACGGTGGTCCCGTCGAGCAGCACCGATCCGGTTCGGGGTTTCTGCAGCAACGCAAGCACTCTCGCGAGGGTTGTCTTTCCGCTACCGGACGGGCCGGTCAGCCCCGTGATCGTTCCCGGTTCGACCGAAACGCTGACCTGCGTCAACACATCGGGGCCACCCGGGTAGCCGGCGCTCACGGCCACCGCGTCCAAGCTCATCGGTGCACTCTCGTTCGGTACGACCGCGCGCCCACCGTCACCATGTCCGTGGGTCCACCGGAGTGTGGAGACAATGGCCGGCGGAGGTGATAGACGCAGTCGTCGGGAAGGTCCGTCAACTCGGGCGGCGATCCCGGGAGCGGAGTCATCCCGCGAGAGGGCAGCGCGTCCAGTAGGTCCCGGGTGTAGTCGTGCAGGGGATTCTCGAGCACCGACGCGGCAGGTCCCGTTTCCATGAGACGCGAGGCGTACATGACGGCGATGCGATCGGCGACCTCCGTCCTGATCAACGACGACAGGTCGTGGGTGATCAGCAGTACCGCTGCGCCGTCGTCCGAGCATGCCCGCAGAAGCCCGAGCACGTGGTCGACGGCCGCGCGATCGAGGTTGGAGGTGGGCTCGTCGGCGACGATCACCGTGGGGTCCGCGGCCAGCGCTCCGGCCAGAGCGACCCGCTGAGCCATTCCACCCGAGAGCTGATGTGGATGGAGATCGAGGTGTGCCGGGGCAAGCCCCACCCGCTCGGCGAGCAGATCGGACGTCGACGGCCCTCCGTGCGCGGCTATCGTCTCGTCCAGTTGTGATCGGACGGTTCGGGTCGGCGTGAGATGTGTTGCCGCAGACTGCGGAACGAGCGCGACGTCCCTGCCCCGAAACCCTGCTGCACTCGTCACGTCGAATTCTCGCTCTGCGGTGGTGACCACGACCGATCCGCTCACGGTCGCCCCGACCGGCAACATCGCCATCACCGTCGCCGCGAGAATCGACTTGCCGCAGCCCGACTCGCCGACCAGAGCGGTCACGGTTCCGGCCGGAACCTCGAGGTCGACATCGGAGGCGGCATGCACCCACCGTCGACCGATCGGAATGCGAACGGTCAGGTTTCGGACGGACAGACCCCGGGTCACAGGCGAAGCTCCGACGGACGCGCAAGCGTCACCCGCGCCCGCAGTGCCGAACCCAGTACGGCCACGGACAGCGTGGCGACCAGCAGTATCGCGGCGGGGAACACCAAGGTCCACCAACTCCCCAGCAGCAGAGAACTGCGGGCTTCCTCGAGCAGGGTACCCAGGCTCGGCTCGTGCGGAGGCAGCCCGAACCCCAGGAAGGACAGCGTCGATTCGTGCCACACCGCGTGTGGGAGCAACAGCACGACGGCGATCATGGCCTGGGGTAGAACGGCAGGAACGAAGTGTCGAGTTGCCACGTGAAAACGACTGGCCCCGGCCAGAATTGCCGCATCGACGAACTCTCGCTCGCGCAACCGAAGGATCTCCGAGCGCACGATGCGAGCCACCTGGGTCCAGTGTGTCAATGCGATCGACGCCACGATGGCGACGACGCTACCGCGGAACATCGCCACGATCACGATGCCGAGCAACAGGTGGGGCAGCGCGTTGACGGCGTCGGTGCTGCGCATGACGATGCGATCGACCCGCCCACCCCACACCCCAGCGGCCAGGCCGACGACGCAGCCGAGGATCGTCGCCAGTGCCGCGCAGGCCACCGCGATGAGCAACGAGGTGCCGACGGCCGATGCGCTGCGCACGAACAGATCTCGGCCGGCCGAGTCGGTGCCGAACGGATGCTGCGCCGAGGGCCCCAGCCTCGCCGACGAGAAGTCGACGACGCGATCGTCCACCCCCGCGAGCATGGGGACCGCTACCGCGTACACGGTCAGAGCGGCGAGGGCCACGCCCGCGATCGCCGTTCGCCTATCCATCCGCAGGCACCCTCGGATCGAGTCGCACGACCAGTACGTCGGCGAGCAGAGAGCCGAGCATGACCGCGACAGTGGTTCCGAGAGTCAGCACGGCCAGCAACGGCATGTCGAGATCGCGTGCCGACTGCACGACAGCTCCTGCGACGCCAGGCCACCCGAATATCTCTTCCACCAGTACTGCCCCGACGACCAACTCGGGCAGTCGAACTCCGACGACGTTGACGAAGGGGGCCAATGCGGCGGGCACGATGTGGCGGCGAGTGATCTGGGCGGTGGGAATGCCGCGAGCCACCGCACCTGCCACGAAGTCCTCGCCACGCGCGGACGCGATGGACTCGCGAACCGACAACAGCAGCCACGGAACCTGAGACAGAGCCAGAACCGACGCGGGCAGCAGCAGATGGCGGAGTACTCCACCGAGGGTGGGATCGCTGCCGCCGTCGGAAAGTCCGGCCACGGGCAACCATCCGAGACCGAGCGCGAACACCGCGATCGCGGCGAGCGAGAGCACGAACGGCGGCACTCCCTGAACGGTGACGCACGCGGCGGCGACGAAGCGGTCCAACCGGCCGCCGGCACGAATGCCGGAAGCGATGCCGACCGTGAACGCAATCGCAATCGCGGCCGACAGCGCGACTCCCGCCAACAACATCGTCCACGGAATACGCTCGGCCAGAACCTGACTCACCGGCTGTCCGTAGGATCGCGACTGACCCAGATCGCCTGTCACGACGCCCTGCAACCACTGCCAGTAGGCGACGAACCACGGCCGATCGAGGCCGAGGGCGACCGTCATCGATGCCTTGTCCGCCTCCGTCGTCGTCGTGTATCGGTTTCCGAGGTACCCGACGAGCGGGTCGAACGGGGACACCGCTGCGGCGGCGAAGAGCCCCAGCGAGACGACACCGCACACCGGAACCAGCAGCATCAGTCGACGGCGCACCATCGCTCCGATGCCGCGCGAAGTCGTGGCGTGCCGTCGATCGACGGTCACGACGCGCGAGTCCACGTCTGCAACGACCACCACGGACCCCACGTGACGCCGTGAGAGTGCGGCTCGAGTACCGGGCCGGACATCGTCCAGTCCGAATCCTTCGATACGTACGTGTGATCGAGAAAGACCAGGAAGACGTATCCCGGATCGGCCACGTAGGCGCGCTGCATCTCCCGGTACGCCTCCGCGCGTACCGCAGGGTCGAGGCTGCGCCTGCCGGTGTCGAGGGCGGCGTCGACCGTCGGGTTCGAGTAGTCGGCCGCGTTGTCGTAGACACTTCCGACGCCCGGCGCGACGAACGACGAGTCGAGTGTGCGGTATGCCTGCGTATCGGCATCGAACGGCTCTTCTCCGCCACCGAGCATCGTGGAGTCCACGCCGATCCTGGGGTCTATCCGGTCCCACGACAGTGCTTCGAGGGTGACCTCGACCCCCACCGCGACCGCGTCGGACGCGAAGGCCTGCGCCAGATCTCGACGCACGGTATCGGTCGAGTTGTACATCACGGTGATCTCTGCGCGCTGTCCGTCACGCGTGCGAATGCCATCGGGACCGGGAATCCAGCCGCCGTCGGACAGGATCTGGCGGGCCGCGGCCGGGTCGTACTCGAATACCGCAGTCGGTTCGTAGGAGTCGCCGAACACCGGCGGAACGGGTGTGGCCGCCGGTCGGCCGTATCCGCCGAGCACCCCGTCCGTCATCGCCTGTCGATTCACGGCGAGATTGAGGGCGAGCCGCATGTCCCGGTTTCCGGTGACCGGTGAATTCGTCGGCAACGACACACCCCGCCAGTCCGCGGAGACATTGGCCGACAACGACATTCCCTCGCGTCCGTCCAGACTCTGCGCGAGAAGCGGCGGTAGGTTCGTCCCGTCGATTTCGCCCGACGCCATCCGCTGGGCTCTGGTGTTGTCGTCCGGGACGTACAGCAGGGTGAGCTTCTTCACCTCGGGCGCACCGCCCCAATAGTTGTCGTTGGCCTCGAATTCGGCTCGATCCGGCGACAGATCCACCAGAACGTAGGGGCCGGTTCCCACAGGTGCGCGGTTGAGTGGGGATTCGGCAGCGAGCCCGGGTTCCGCAACGGCTTCCGACGGGACGATTCCGATGAGCAGCTTCGTCGGAAACGGCGCGTACGAATAGGCGAGTCGAAATTCGACGGTCGAATCGTCGATCGCGACGACCTCGTCGATCATGTCGAAGGACGATCTCGCCTCGGACGCCGATGCCGGATCCAGAATCGCCTCGTAGGTGGCGACGACGTCGGCTGCATCGAACGCGGACCCGTCGGAGAAGACCACTCCCTGGCGAAGCGTCGCCGTCCACACCGTCGCGTCGTCGTTCGCCGTGGGAACCTCGACTGCGAGTCCGGGTTCGAGCGGTGGCAGACCGTCGCCGCCGCCGATGCGCACCAGCCCGTCGTACATCTTCGCTTCGCCCGCGGCACCGTACCCGGCGACCGGGTTGAAACCACCGAGTTCGTAACCGTCGGCCAACACCAGCGCGTCGGCCGATGCCGCTCCCGATTGCGACGGTGCAGTGCACGCGCTGACCGACAGCACGCACGCGATCGCGACGACGGTCACCGAGCCGAATCGTGTCATCTACCTACCTTCGTCGAACGCCGAGTCGCGCGCGACGATGCTTCCACACCCGTGTAACCGATCGGTTTCGGCGACTTACGATGATGGGAGTCGACGAGGAGCAAGACACACATGGCCACACAGCGCGATGCGCTACCGCTCGATTCCGTCGCTGCGCAGTCGGCCTCGGACGCAGGCGGACTCGACGTCGCTCTGCTGGGCAGCTTCCTCGAAGTCCTCGCCGACGCCGTCGATGCCGGCGTCCCACTGAGCCGCCCGCAGCTGCACGAGTTCCGAGCGCAGGGTGATGCTGCCGCCCGCGCGGGCGTCGCACTGCGGGCATTGCTCGATCTGTATCTGAGCTCGGCGTGGCGACTGTGGCGCGAACTACCCGCTGTCGTCGCCGCCGCGGAGGACCCGGCCGGGGTCGTCACGGCAGGCGAGGTGATGCTGCGCGCGGTCGACGACGCGGTGGCCGAACTGGCCGAGGGATTCCAGCTCGCCCGGCGCACTCTCGTGCGAGCCGAGGTGCTCGCCCGACGCGAATTCGTCGACGATCTGCTCTCGGGCACCTCCGATGTCGCCGGGGTGCTCGGGCGGGCGCAGACGTTCGGCCTCGATCTGTCGAGTCCTCATGTGGTGGCCGTGGTGACGTCGACCAAGCCCTTCACCGACGCCAGCTCTGCCATCACCCTCGTCGAGCGCAGTGTGCAGGGCAGCAAGGGCGACGCCGAGTTGCTCGTGGCCACCAAGCAGGACAGGTTGATCCTGGTGTTCCCGGCACCCGACCTCGTCGCCGTCGACCACGTCCTCGACCGAGTGGGACGGGCCCTCGGTACGTCCACTTCGACGTCGAGCGAATCGGTCGATCTCCGTCGCAAAGGGGAATACGGCCGGACGCAGATCGGGGTCGGCCGCCCACGCAGCGGGGCGGTCGGTGTCGCGGCGTCGTACCGGGAAGCCCTCGACGCACTCGATCTCGCCGCCTCCCTCGGATTCGATGCATCGGGTGCCGATGCCCGTGATCTGCTCGTCTACCGCGTCCTGATCAGCGATCGTGCGGCGATCGCCGATCTGGTCGACACGTTGCTGACACCGCTGCTGAGCGCGCGAGGCGGCGCGGGTCCACTGCTGGAGACGCTGCAGGTGTACTTCGACACCGGTGCGAACACTGCATCCACCGCACGCCGCATGCATCTGTCGGTGCGGGCGGTGACCTACAGGTTGTCGCGAATAAAGGATTTGACCGGGCAGAATGTGGGCAACCCCGTCGAGGCATTCGCGCTGCACACGGCGGTGCTCGGAGCGAAGTTGCTCGACTGGCCCGAAGTCGGCTCGTCGTCATGACTCAGCGGGGCCGCTGAACTTGCCGTAACCCGGCAACGAAATCGGTCGAAACGTGTCCGCAAAACGACCATGCCTGCAGGAAAGCGAACAGTCACACTGGAGTAGTCGCGGAAAGAGGCAGTAATTTCCGCCCAGGCCCGAACGTACGGCCGGAAATACGGCAAGCCGAAGACAGACGAGAACGAAAAGGAGCGTGTGAAGATGGCGTCGTTGACACAGAAGTTGACATCGTTCGCTCGCAGCCCACAGGGCAAGAAAATGATCGACCAAGCACGTCGGTACGCAACCAAGCCCGAGAATCAGGCGAAGTTGAAGCAACTCGGCAGCAAATTCACGAATAGAGGTGGCCGTTCATGAACGTCGTCCCCTGGTGGGCATGGGCGGCATTCGGTGCCGTCGTCCTGATCCTGTTGGCCATCGACCTGTTGGCACACCGCGGTGCCCACATCATCGGTTTCAAGGAAGCCGCATGGTGGAGCGCACTGTGGGTCGGCGTGGCCATCATCTTCGGCATCGTGGTGTTCTTCACCTTGGGCACCACGGCCGGCGTCGAATACACGACGGCCTGGTTGTTGGAGAAGAGTCTGTCCGTCGACAACCTCTTCGTTTTCGCGCTGATCTTCGGCTACTTCAAGGTTCCCCGTGAGTACCAGCACCGCGTGCTGTTCTTCGGTGTGATCGGTGCCCTCGTCTTCCGCGCGATCTTCCTGGCCGCCGGTGTGGCCATCGTCAGCAAGTTCGCTGCCGTTCTGTTCGTTTTCGCGGCCATCCTGCTCTACAGCGCATACAAGCTGATGAAGGACGAGGACGACTCGTACGACCCGAGTACCTCGATCGCAGTTCGTTTGCTTCGCAAGATCATTCCTGTCCGCGACGAATACGAAGGCACCAAGTTCTTCGTCAAGGAAGCAGGCAAGCGAGTGGCCACGCCACTTCTCGCCGTCGTGGTGGCCATCGAGGCCGCCGACCTGGTGTTCGCAGTGGACAGTGTTCCCGCCGTCCTGGCGGTGACCGACGACCCGTTCATCGTGTACTCCTCGAACGCGTTCGCCATCCTCGGCCTACGCGCCCTGTACTTCCTGCTCGCAGGGTTGCTCGAGAAGTTCCACTACCTGTCCAAGGGACTGGCGATCATCCTCGCCTTCATCGGCGTCAAGCTGATCCTGCAGGCCGGACACAAGGTGATCAGCAACTCGATCCCCGAGATTCCCTCGCTGGTCAGCCTGGTGGTCATCGTCGTGGTACTGGCAGGCTCGATCATTCTGAGCCTGAAGAATCCCCCGAAGGAGGACGACGCAGACGCCATCGACAAGGTCGCTGCCGACAGCCCGATCGTCGATCCGACGGACGGAACCTCCTCGGCCGGCACCTCGCCGACCGGCACGTCGAGCACGGATTCACCGCGACTCGACAAGCCCTGACTCTTCACCACACATGCCCCGCCGATTCGATTCGGCGGGGCATGTTTGTGTTCCAGGGGGATGGGGCAATCACTGCACATGGCTGAAAAGAACTCGTACACCGTTCCCGGACTCACCTCGGAAGTGGGCGCGCGCGTCGCCGCGATCCTTCAGGATCGGCTGAACGCCTACAACGATCTCCACTTGACCCTCAAGCACATTCACTGGAATGTCGTCGGCCCCAACTTCATCTCGGTACACGAGATGCTCGACCCGCAGGTCGAAGCAGTTCGCGGATTCGCGGACGACGTCGCCGAGCGCATCGCGACCCTCGGTTCCTCGGCCAAGGGCACCCCGGGCACCATCGTCTCCGAGCGCAGCTGGGACGACTACTCGATCGGTCGCGCAACGGCCATCGAGCACCTCGGTGCACTCGACCTGGTCTACACCGGAGTCATCGAGACCACTCGCAAGAACATCGAAGAGGTCGGCGAGATCGACCCGGTGACCGAGGACATGCTCATCGGCCAGAGCGCGCAGCTCGAACTCTTCCACTGGTTCGTGCGGGCACACCTGGAGAACTCCGGTGGTCAGCTCTCCACCGCCAACGCGACCAGCGAGGTCGACGCGGCGAATCAAGCAGGTTAAACACTCACGCCTCACGCACCGACCCCGCCGTCAACCGGCGGGGTCGGTGCTTTTTTTTCGTGGACCTGCGTCAGTCGGACGGTCTCGCCTCGTGCCCGCTGCGGCCGTGGGTTCGACGCTTCTCCTTCATCTCGGCCTCGAACACGTGGCGACGTCCGTCGAGCAATTCGTCTCGGACGGCCCGCTCGTGTTCGCGCAACGGGCCCCAATATCCGTCGTCGAACTCTTCGACGAGCTGGAACGTCCAACGACCCGGTGCGATGTTTCTGCCGATCATGTCCGTGTCGATTCGCTGCGCGATCGCGTCGTGATCTGCCTCGGCGAGTGCCTCGACGGCCTCCCCCAACAGCAGGTCCGAATGCCCCATCAGTTGGTGGAACGAGTACAGGTGTCCCCTGGCCCGCTCCACACACTCGAGCGCCTCGGACATCTTCCCCACTGCGGCCACGGTCGCATCGTCCACTCCGCTCGGGCGCCGGTGTTCGGGTGAGGGCATATCGGGGGCGGAATGCATATCGGTATCTGGGTCCATGGGCCTCGATTACCCGAATCGGGCCGGCAGAACCCGCAGGTGCAGTGCATGGTTACCGACGTCGATCACGGGTATAGCTACTCGTGAACGGATAGACAATCGATTTCGAGGAGTTCACCATGGCTGATTTCATCGACAAGGCAAAGCACAAGGCAGAAGAGCTCGTGGGCGAAGCCAAGGAAAAGATCGGCCACAAGACCGACAACGACGATCTTGCTGCCGAAGGCGCAAAGGATCAGGCGTCGGGCAAGACCAAGCAGGTCGGCGACGACGTCTCGGACGCCGCAGGCAACATCAAGGACAAGTTCAAGAACTGATCGTCTCGATCGGTCGCAACGAAACCCCGCACCCAGGCCTCGGCCGTCGAGGGTGCGGGGTTTCGTGGTTCCCGGTCCCTCGTCAGATCGGCGGATTCGGCAGCGGCATGGGACGTCCGAACATCCAGCCCTGACCGAGGGTTGCTCCCAGAGACCTGGCGCGACGCAGATGCCTGCGGGTTTCGATTCCTTCGGCCAGCAGAACGGCGTCGCTCGAACCGACGTAGGCCCGCACCTGCCGTATCGCGGCGCGTGCGCGGTACGGGGACCGGACGATCGACGCGTCGAGTTTGACGATGTCCGGCGCGACCGAGGCCAACAGTGCCAACGTTGCAGGCGTGGCACCGACGTCGTCCATGGCCAACGAGATGCCGCGAGCGCGGGCTCCTCGGACCAGAGCCATCAGCAACGGCACGTTGTGATCGAGGTCTCGCTCGGTGATCTCGAGGACGACGTCGAGGTCGTCACCGATCGCGTCGAGGTGGATCTCGACGTCGCGTACGTCGGCGAAACAGCCCGGCTCGATGTTGAGAAAGAATCGCACCCGACGCGAGTAGGCGCATTCACGCGCCGCCCGCAGCGCGGCGGCGCGGCACGCTACGTCTACGCGACCCACCAGTCCGCGCTCTCGCGCCAGCGCGAACACGTCCTCGGGCACGGCCAGGCTCGGAGACGGCCACCTGGCCAGAGCCTCGTATCCGACAACTGTCCCGGTGGCCAGTTCGACGACGGGCTGAAACAGAGCGGCCACGGACTCCACCGAATCGAGCGCCGCCGACGCTGCGAGCACTGCGCCGTCCGGCGCGGTCACAGTGTTCGCTCGTCCACCGGAACGCGACGGGCCTCGAGGCGGTCGGCGATCAGAGCAGCGTGCAGTCTTCGCAGTCCGGAC
>NZ_LVCU01000243.1:0-23016 GCF_001647185.1 Rhodococcus sp. EPR-147 | reverse complement strand
CCGTCTTCTTTCGGTTGGAGTCCGAATCGACGAATGCTTGCAGTGTCGGCAACAGGTCGACCGAATCGCGCAGCGGATCGATCAGTGTCACAAGGTGTTTGCGCCCCAGGCCCGGCCTGCTCACCTGGTACTCGAACACGAGATCCGAAATCCGGTACGTCCCCGGTGCGTATCGGAGCCGACGCACGAGACTCAGCAGTTCGTACAGGTGGGGCGCGGTAGCGGCGATGTCATCGATCGCGGCCGACCCGGTTGTCGCGGTCACCGCCACCTGACCCGCGTCGGCCAGGCGATCGACCAATTCGCCGACGTCCACGCCTGGAACATCGGGCAGCAGGACGGTTCCGCCGGTGGGACTGATCGACGCGATGGGCACGCAGTCCGCGTCGAATGTGGCCAGCGCGGTGTGGATTCTTCGCAGTTTTCGAGCCGCCATCATCGCCGCGTCGATCCGACGGCCACCCTCGTCGGCATGGGCCGGAAAGTGCAGGGCGACAACGTGATAATCCTCGGCGAGCAGCGTTCCCATCCGATCGGCGATCTTGCGAGCCGTGCCGTCACCGGTCAACAGCGCGTCCAGCAGTTCCACGTCGTGACGGGGACCGTTCTGAGCCAGCGTGCGAAATTCCGTCAGGTAGGCATCGGACACGGCCGCGGTGACGACGTCCAACAGTTCCATGACCAGGACGGTTCCGTCGGCGAGTCGATCGTCGGCACCCCCGTCGCCCGGGCGCGGTGCCTGTCGCACAGCCAGTGCGCAGCCCTCGTTGACGGCATGTTGGATACGGCCGAGCGGTACGCCGTCTCGGGCCCACCGGGTCGCTGCGTCGCGAAAGACGTCCATCGCACCGGCTACCGGTAGCCGCCCGGATTCGAGTACTCCGGTCGCCAGTTCGCAGCAGGTCGTCGTCATGTCGTCGAGTTCGCCGCGGGCGCACTCGCGCGGCGGTGGTGTTTCCTCGGGCTCGCCGAAGTACTGATCCAGCATGCGTGCGGCAGTCTCCCTCGGCGTCCGCAGACGGTCGGATGCCCGTCGCCCACTGACGTATTCACCCTGCGACACGTGCACGCTTTCCGTTGCCGTCACCGAAGACCCCACCCCTCGCACTCGAAACCTACTTCAGGTCCGTTTCCCCGCTACGAACAGTAGAACAACAATCAAACCTGAGGATTGTTTTTCCGAATATATCCGGCAGTCGGTTCGAATTCGGGTCGTCGGAGCTCAGTTGTGACGATCTCTCACATCCGACTCGGCGGTTGCGGGCAGATTCCAAACGCCCGACAGGAGAACGCGAATCACCGAAATCCGCGCTTACTGTTCCGCCTTGTCCAACAATCCTCGTCGAAAGTCAGGCTCCATGACCACTTCTCGGTCCACCTCCCGCACGACGCGGAAGGCAACGACGGTGCGCGCCGCGATGATCGCCGCAATGGCGTGCTCACTCACCCTCGGTACCGGTGTCGCAGCACAGGCACAGCCCGCCACCGCACCTGCTCCGCCCGCCACCGCACCTGCTCCGCCCGCCACCGTGCAGGGCGACACGGTCGTTCCGCCCGGTCCGACCGAGGCCTCACCCAAGGCCGCCGACCAGGGCATCGCCCAGCCGAACATCGAATCCGCAGCTCCCGCGACCATCACCTACGACCCACGGACCGAGACCACGGGTTACGGACCGGAGCAGAAGAACTTCCTGGCCGGATTCCTGTACAGCATCGTCAACCCCAATGTCGCACCTCAGGGTGCCAACGACTGGAACTGCAAGCCGTCGGCAGCGCATCCACGTCCGGTCGTGCTGCTGCACGGCACGTGGGAGAACGCCTACAACAACTTCGCGCGGATGTCGCCTGCGCTGAAGAAGGAGGGCTACTGCATCTTCGCGCTCAACTACGGCGACAAGGACTCGAGCATCGTCGGTAATCTCGAGTCGCTGCGGGGCACGGCATCCGTCGCGTCGAGCGCGAAGGAGATCGCGACCTACATCGACGCCGTGCGCGCCGCCACCGGGTCCGCTCAGGCCGACATCGTCGGCCATTCCCAGGGTGGACTCGTGACCCGCCAGTACCTGCGCTTCGAGGGTGGCGCCAATCCGGCCGACCCGACGAAGAACAAGGTCAACACCGTCGTCAGCGTCGCCGGGTCGAACCACGGCACCACACTCGTCGGTATCGGCACTCTGGGTCGCACGATCAACAACCTGGGCCTGAACGTACTCGGCGTCGTCGGGGCCATCGCCGGACCCGCCGCCTCGGACCAGGTCATCGACTCGGATCTGGTCAAGGGATTGGCAGTGGGCGGTGACACCGACCCCGGCATCAAGTACACCGTGATCGGCACCAAGTACGACGAGGTCGTCACCCCGTACAAGACGACGTTCCTCACCGCCGGTCCCGGTGCCACCGTCAACAACGTCACCCTGCAGAACGGTTGCGAGATCGATCTGTCGGACCACCTGTCGATCTCGGTCTCGCCTCGCGCGATCGGCATCGTGAAGAACGCACTGGATCCGAAGGGCTTCCCCACGAGGTCCATCCCGTGCGCATTCAACTCACCCATCACCGGCGGCTAGTCACCGGCGAGCAAACCTCGGTGAGGGCGATCGGCTGCGGAGGCCGATCGCCCTCACTGTTGCGCGGGCACCCATCCGAGCGAATCAGCCGGCCGTGCGGCGGATCCCGGAGCCGTCGAACTCCACGAGTCCGCGAGCCGCGAAGGCGTCGAGCCATCCGATCATCGGCCACCGCCCCCATCGGTCGAAGAACGTGCGCGCGTTGGCGACGATGTCGTCGAGATGTTCCACCGGAGGATCGGAGACCGGATGGAACTGGTGATAGGCGTGCGCCCCACCGACCCACCGCAACCCCATGCCCAACGCCTCCGCGGTGGCTGCGAAATCGGTGTCCTCACCGCCGTAGCCGGTGTAGTCCTCGCAGAAGCCGCCGAGTTCGGTCCAGGTGGTTGCCTCGACCGCGAAGGACAGCGACCAGAAGACATCGAAGTTGCCTCCGTGCTCGACGGTGTCGACCGGCGGGTTCGGCCGCGCCGGGTGCGGTGCGGTCAGCAACGTCAGAGCCTCGCCCTCCGCACCCATGTCTTTCTCTTTCAGGTAGGTCACCGGACCGCAGAGCAGGGATCGGTCGTTGCCGGGCAGCGTTGCCGCACGGCGATACAGCTCGATCATGTTCGGGCCCGGAATGCAGTCAACGTCCAGGAACACCAGCAGTTCCGCGCCACGTTCGATTGCTGCGGCCGCGCCTCGATTGCGGGCGCGGGCCAGCGGCAGCGGGGTCTGCGGGGGCATGTCGATGCACGTCGCCGCCGAACCCGATCGAGCGAGCACGTCGACGATCGCATCGTCGCCCATCGAGACCACGACGTGTTCGACCTGCCCTTCCGAGGCACTCAGACCGCGCACCTGAGCGGCCAGGTGCTCGTGTCGACCGGACACCACGGTGACGACGACGGCCTTCACTGTCGCGCCGTCCGAGGTGCGGCCTGCTCGATGGCCCTGGCAGCACGGACAGGTGCCCCCTCGGTACGCAACGCGGACCACCGCCGGCCACCGATCTCGAGAGCGCGATCGGCCGCAGCATGCCATCGCGCGACGGACGGCCACGAGTCGAGAACCTCCGCGAACGGGCCGCCCGCCAGCGCCGCGGCGGTGGCATGCTGCTCGTCGAAGGGTCGGGCCTGCGGCACGACGATGGCCGGCGCGCCCGAAGCGGCGACGTCGGCGACGGCGTTCTGGCCGGCGTGCGTGACGACGAGTGCCGCCGAACACAGCACCGGCCACACGTCGTCCACCCAGTCGCCGCCTGCGACGCCGAGCGCGCGGAACTCGAAGCGGGCGTCCACCGCCGACCACGAGTCCACCAGGTCTCGGGTCAGCGCAGTGCCACCGGCGGCACCCAGAACCACCACTGTCGGATCGGCGTGGGCAGTGTCTCTCTCACGTTCGGCGAACCGGCTGATCGAGCCTGCATAGGTGGTCTTCTCGGCGAAGGGACGCAGCCAGGTCGGGTCGTAGACCTCGCGCGACCACGGTGCGACGATGTGGGTCGCCGCCCGGTAGGCGAGGTTGTGGATCGGATCATTCCGCTCCCCCGGTATCGCCATCACGATCACGCGAACACCCATGAGCCGCAGGAACATCGCTACTTCCACCGATACGTCGACCACCACTGCCCGCGGTCGCTCGCGCGCCACCCACTCCGCGATGATCGCCATCCGTTCGGTCAGACCGTCCACGTCGTGGGGAGCCCAGTGCAGCACCCCTCCAGCCGAACTGTCCACCGCAGCATTGCCTTCCACGGAGTCGTCCACGTCGAGAGCAAGCGAGATCCACTCGGCCGCCGCATGCGCTGTCGGTCGAGCACGCGAGGACAACACCGTCATCGGCTCGGCCATCGACCGTGCGATGGCGTCGGAACGGGTGATGTGACCGACCCCGTGGTGGTGCGCGTAGTAGCCGATCATGCGATCGCGAGTCGGTCGTCCACCGAGTCGACCGCCGCGGCCAGAGTCGAGTGGTACAGCGCCTCGTACTCGTCCACCATCCGGCCCATCGAGCACACCTTCTCCGCCCGGGCCCGGACGTCGGACCTCCTCAGGGCTGCCGCCGCGGGGATCGCGGCGGCGAGGCCGTGTACGTCGTCGGCGGCCACCAGCACTCCCGACGAGCCGTCGACGATCTCCGGTATGCCGCCCCTGGCGAACGCGGCGACGGGAGTGCCGCAGGCCAGCGCTTCTGCGACCACCAGGCCGTACGGTTCGGACCAGACCGGCGAGACCAGCGCGACCTCGGCACCTGCCACCAACGCCGCCAGGGCGGGCTGGTCGAGGTGTCCGACGTACCGGATGTTCTCGTCGAGCATGGGTTCGACGAACTCGTGAAAGTACTCGAGATTGCTCAGCGGACCGGCGATACGCAGCGAGCGCCCCGCTTCTTTCGCAGCCGCGATGGCCAGGTGCAGCCCCTTCTCCGGGACCACTCGACCGGACCACACCACATAGTCGCCACCGGTGCCGAACGGCCAGTCCTCCAACGAGATTCCGTTGCGAATGACGACGGTTCCTGCGGTGACATCGGCCCACTGCGAGGCGGCGAACTCGCTGACAGCGGCGAAAGTGTTGGCACCGGGAGGAGCCAGCGCAACCGCGGACTCCAGCCACGCGAACGGAGGCGTGTGCAGCGTCGTCACCATCGGTACCGAGAGCGTCGCCGACATCGCCAGCGGCAGGTAGTGCAGGCTGTGGTTGTGCACGATGTCGAACGACCGAGACAGCGTCCCGGCCAGTTCCAACATCACCGCCAGATAGGCGTGATGCTCACGGATCGCGGTGGGGGTGATCGCCACGTCGGCGATCGAGATCGGCGTCAGATCCAACGTTCGGACCGGCAGCATCGTTGCGTCCAGGTCGACGCTCGATCCGTCTGCAGCGAACAGACTCACCTGATGTCCACGCTCGGTGAGCGCGCGCACCAGGTTGTAGACGTGCGCCTCCAGACCGCCTGCGAAGGGTTGCGCCACCGGAAAACTCGACGACGCCAACACCGCGATGCGAAGTGGCTTCTCGTTCAACGCATCTCCTTTGTCACTGCTGAATAGATCGCGGCATGAGTTGCTGCGATTCGCTGTCGTTGCTCCGCGCGAACGCCCGAATCGAGCGCAGGCGTCCGATCGGCGTGCGCTGCTCGCACGGCAGCAACGAGGGTGTCGGGATCGAACGAATCGATTCCCATCCGGAAACTGTGCACCCGGGCCTGATCTGCGTAGAAGCCGCAGTCCGACGCGACCACGGTGGTGCCGAGATCGCGGCAGGCCTCTAGCCAGCCCGAGTGTGTTCCGAATCGATAGGGCAACACCGAGACATCGATCGACGACAGATAGTCCCACAGCGCGTCGTCGTCGAAACGTTCGTGCACACGCACGTCGACATCGGGAAAGCTTGTGTAGTCCAGCAATTTTGCGCCGACCGCCGGGCTGTACCAATGGCTGGAGGACTCGAACACGTCCTCGTCGATGTCCAACCGGACAGTGGCGTCGGGTAGCGATCGTGCGGCCTCGACCACGGCATCCATCACAGCCAACGGGTCCATGTTGGACCGCAGGTTCTTGGCATGGACGCCGATGACGAACGAGTCCGACTCCGGGCGCGGCAGTGTCATCCGCTCCAGCGGCACGACGTGTGGATGGTCCACCACTGTTGCCTCGACACCCCACCGATCGTGAATCCAGGCAGCGGCTCCCGCGGTGAGGGTGATGACGGCGGCGGCAGCGGGAACCAGTACGTCCAACTGTCGCAGGTGATCGGCACTGTCCGCGAAATGGGGATTGTGCAGGTCGTGAACCGTCAGAACCAATGGCTGCCGGTGGGCGCGCAGATGCTCGACGGTGCGGGTGAGTTCGTCGGACGTGAAGGACTCGAACCCGAAATGCACGTGCAGCACATCGAAGTGCACGTCGGTCTGCTCGGCGAGCCACCGAGCATCGAGCAGTCGTGGGGGCCACCACTGGCCGGGTACGTCGACTCTCGCCGGGGCAGGATCGGGCAGCACGATCACCGCCGAGTCGACGGACATCTCGTTCGGGGCAGCGCCGACGACGGGCTGCAGGTGTCGGACATAGGCGTGCGAGGACGGAACCGATGCAACGCGAATCATGAATTCCTTCGGGTACAGGCAGGTGGATCGTGCCTGGTCCCGACACGCGATACGTAGCCTGTACCCGATTGCACCCGGGTTCAATCGGGGTTGGCGAAGCCCGTCCGCCGGGTCTACGTTGACGAGAGAATGGTCCAACAAGAACGATCACACGACGTCGGGGCAAGCATGGACGGTCGCACCCGCCATTACGGCGAATTCTACGGACTGGCGGACGACGCCGAGAAGGACGGACCGCTCCTGCTCGTCTGGGGAAACTGCCAGGCCGAGGCGCTGCGCATCCTCCTCGGTTCCGACCCGGCCATGCCGCTGCGGACGGTACGCATCCCTCCCGTACACGAGCTGGAAGCCTCGGACCTGCCCCACGTCGACCGCCTCGTGCGCCAGGCGTCGGTGCTGCTCACCCAGCCGGTTCGAGCCGGCTATCGGTCGCTGCCACTGGGGGTGCCCGATCTCGCCGACGCGCTCGCACCCGACGCCACAGTGGTCCGGTGGCCGGTATTGAGATACGCGGGGCTGCACCCCTTCCAGGTCATCGTTCGACACCCGAGCGACCCCGCTGCCGTCCCGAACATGGTGCCGTACCACGACTTACGGACGATTCTGGCCGCCCGTCGCGGCCTGGGCGGCGACGAGGACTGGGATCGATCGGTCTCGGGCGACGGCCTGCGACAGGCAGCCGAGGCGAGCCTCGACGAGTTGCGCCGACGCGAACGCCGGGACACCGACATCGTTGCCTCCGATCTGTTCGCAGATGCCGGGATCGACGCCACCCACACGATCAACCATGCGACCAACGTGGTGCTCGGCGCTCTCGCCCAGCGCATACTCGATCAGTTGGGGACCGGCAGCACGGTGCGGGATCCGGGACGCGAGTTGCTCGGCGGCGTTCGCGCGCCCGTCGAGGGACGAGTGCTGAATGCTCTGGGTCTGCAGGGTGATTCGCGGCCGAACTGGTCGGTGGACGGCGCTGCCGTGTCGCCGGATTCCGTTCATCGCGCTCACCTGCAGTGGTACGCGGATCGTCCCGAATTCGTCGATGCCGCGCTCGAACGCCACGCCGAACTGATCCGAACCCTGGAGCTGGCACCGTGACCGGGACGGTACTTCATCTCGTCATGGGGCCCGACGAGCACGGTGTCGTCCGCTGTGCGCACGAATTGGCCTCCGCCACAGCGAGTCCGGTGATATCGGATCTCGAACAGCTACCCCTCGACAGTGCGGTCCACGTGCACTTCACCGACCGGTTGTTCGGCCGCACTGCACAGGCGGCAGCGGATGCTTTCGTCGCCTTCGCCCAGCGGCACCGCGCACCGATCACCGTCACGATGCACGATGTCCCGCAGGCGTCCGACGGCCACGCGTTCGAGGCGCGGAAGAAGTGCTATCGGCGGGTGGCCGATTGCGCCGCTGCCGTAATCGTCTCCAGCATGCACGAGCGGCTACTGCTCGACGAAGTCCTGGACGGTGGAGACGACGTTCGGGTGATCCCGCTTCCGATCGGACGCGCGGAGCCACGGACCGAAGACCGCGTCGCCCCGCGACAAGTCGTCGGCGTACTCGGATTCGTCTACCCGGGCAAAGGGCACGAGGAGGTGCTCGATGCCATGACGTCGCTGGACACCGACGTCGACTTTCTCTCGATCGGGTCCGCATCACCGGGCCACGAATCCATGATCGACGAACTCGGCCGTGCTGCAGAGCAACTCGGCCGATCGTTCACCTCGACCGGTTTCGTTCCCGATGCAGAGCTGAACGAGATCCTGCGGTCGATCGCGATTCCCGTCGCGTTCCACCGACACGTGTCGGCATCGGGTTCGATCAATTCCTGGATCGCGGCCGGCCGTCGACCACTCGTCCCGCGCGGTCGGTACGTGGAGGAAATGGAGACCAACTCCCCCGGGGCGCTGTGGATTCACGAGAATTCGGTCGAAGGCCTCGCGTCTGCGATCGCGGAGGCTCTGCGCCATCCCGACAGGACCTGGCAGAACCGCGACGTGGTCACCTACCCCACCCTCGAGCAAGCAGCCGTGCTGTACCGCGCACTGTTCGACGAACAGTGTTCACCAACGGCAGACCAGCTACCCGACGGCCGATGGGTGGTTCCGGGCAATCGGTGGGATCTCGCCGAGCCGGTCGATCGGGATCCGCGAGTGTCCTTGGTGATCCCGTACTTTCGCCAGCAGCGTCAGCTGGAGTTCGTACTGACCGCGCTGACACTGCAGAGCTACCCGGCCTCGCTGCTCCAGGTGATCGTGGCCGACGACGGGTCCCCCGAAGCACCGGACGTCGACGGCTTCCGGACGGCCCTGGACATCACCGTCGTTCGACAGGACGATCTCGGCTTTCGCGCGGCGGCAGTACGCAATCTCGGCGCATCGGTTGCCGACGGGGAGATTCTGTGTTTTCTGGACGCCGATACCGTCCCCGAACCCGGCTACATCGCGGAATCGGTACGGCTGACAGGGGCGGTTCCCGATGCTCTAGCCGTGGGTCGGCGACGCCATGCCGATCTGACGGGCTGGTCCGCCGAGGACGTGGCCGGGTGGTTCGGCGGCGAATTTTCCGGACCGCCGGAGTTGTCGGAGCCGGGGTGGCTTCGGGACGGGTATTTCCGCTCGCGAAACCTGCTCGATGCCGATCGACGTTCGTACCGGTACATCATCAGCGCCGTCATGTCGTGCAGCCGTCGGCTGTTCTCGGAGATCGGTGGATTCGACGAGACCTTCGTCGGTTACGGCGGAGAGGACTGGGAGTTCGCGCATCGCGCCTACGACGCCGGTGCCGTCCTGGCGCACCTGCCCCGAGCGGTCGCCTGGCACGACGGACCCGAATGGGCCGAGCGGACGGGTGGGGATCGCGAACGCAAGAATCTCGAAGCGCTGATGCTGTCCTCGCGCATCACCGACCCTGCGGCTCGCACTCACGGCCTCGTCTACGCCGTGCCCGAGATCGTCGTGGTCGTCGAGTGCGCCGGACACAGCTCTGCCTCGCTGCTCGCCACGGTCGGTTCCGTTCTGCGCGAGCGAGATTGCGCGGTGTGGCTGGACGGTTCGGACGCGGCGTCGTTGCGAGAGCAGTGGGGCGACGTGGACCCACGGGTCCATCTGGGTCGGCCCGGCGACACCGGCCGCAGCCACATGGTCGTACACGTCCGCGGACTCGTACTGTTCGGTGAGCACGCTCTGCGCCGAATGCTGGCAACCGGTGCCGATCACATGACCGTGGACGTGGGCGGCTCCGGTGTTGTCGAGTGTCGCAGTTCGCGGTCGAATGCGCGCGCGGCGCGGTGGGCCGATGAGCTCGGTCGTGATCGGCTCGATGCGGCCGAAGGCCTCTTCGGGCACATGCACCGCACGGCCGTCGAATTCGGGATCTCGACCGGTGAACATCAACCGAATCTGTCCTGGTGAAGGGAAATACGGTGCGGCGGCCACTGATGGAAGAATGGATGTCCGCGCTCGTCGGGGACGACGTAACAGCAAGGTCGGGTGAACAATGAACAGAACGCTGTACTCGATGCTCTGGATGATGGCGATCATCGCCCTCATCGCATTGATCTGGGGCACAGTCGGTTACGTGTACGCCGACGAACATCCTCTGCGCCGTGCGGCGTTCGTCGGTGGCGGAGTGTTGATCTCGGGCTGGCTGATCGTGCTCGCTGCCGTGGGCATCAAGATCTCGCGACTGAAAGCGCGGCGGAGAGCGAGCAACTCCGACGACGACCGATAGTCCGGCTGCGGTGCGGATTGAGAACGCCGCGGGCGGGTACTCCGCATCGAAGTCTCGACGCGCAATCGCCGGTCAACTGCTCGTCGAGTTCCTCTCAGTCAGTGCCGAGCAAGGGTTCTCGATGGTCAATCAGCGCAGTACGTCGAAGCAGCAGGGTGTGCCGGTACGTCCGGCGACTCGCGAGGAGTATCTGTCGACGTGGTCGACGCTGCACAACGGCATCGATCCTTCTGCTTCCGGGTTGGTCTCGGGTTGGCTTCGCGTCGTCTATGCGCTGAGCGCACCGTTGGTTCGCGCGTCCGTATCCGCCCACGCGGTCACCCTGACCGCCGTCGTGGTGGCAGGAGCGGCAGTGGCCCTGTCGCGCCCCGGCACCTCGGCACCACTGATCGCGGCTGTGCTGATCGTGATCTCCGGCCTGCTCGACGGTATCGACGGTGGGGTCGCGATGATCGGTCGCTCCCAAACTCAGTGGGGGTACCTGCTCGATACCGTCGCCGATCGCTGCAGCGACCTGCTGCTCCTGGCGAGCGGTCTTGCGCTCGGAGCACCGATGCCGCTCGTTCTCGCGGTCGGTGTGACGACGATGCTGCACGAGATGGCCCGTGCCCGCGCGGTCGGTTCCGGCATCGAGGATGTCGGCTTTCTGACGGTGTGGGAGCGCCCCTCGCGGGTGATCGCGGCTGCGGTCACGGCGACGGTCGCCGGTGCCGCTCCGGCCGCCGCCGGATCATCGGCGACGATCGGAATGTCGGTGACGTGTGCGCTCGCAGTCGTCGGGTTCATGCAGTTGATGTTCGGGCTGCATCGACGGGCCGATCGAACTCGGCGGTGACCAGCCAGCCGGCCAGAGCCAGTACATGGAACACGAACATCCACAACATCATTGCCACTCCACCGCCGATCGCGGTGAGGCCTCCGAACGGCGCACCCAGGTCCACCGGTATCGCCAGGAACAAGATGAATCCGTGGACGAACCCGGTGACGATGGACGAGGTGACGAGTGATCCGACGATCAACGCCCGCCAGCCCACCGCACGTGGCGCAATCACGCGATAGGTCCATGCCAAGGGGACGGACAGGATCACCCACAGGCAGTTGAAGCCGAGGAACACGCGCGCCGCCATGGCACCGATTCCGCCGCCGCCGGTCGTTGCTTCGAGCAACCGCGCTACGCAGAGGACGCCTGCCAGCAAGACAGGCGCTGCGGCGAAGAACGGCACCATCGCCAGCCGACCCCGCCAACCGGTGAACGATTCTCGGATCGGAGCGAACCGCACGATCGCCCGGCGCAGGCCCTCCCCGTAGAACGTGGCGGGAAAGATGGCGATCAGGACGCCGATCGGGCCGAGTTCGATTCCTGCAGTGGCCAGTCCGTCCACGGCCGCACGAGCACCCAGGGCGTCGGGCAACATCGTCGACATGGCGTCGAAGCCCCCGCGCACCCAGTCGGCCGACACCAGCAGAGCGCAGGCGCGGATGGTGAGGAGCAACAGCGGCACCACGGCGATGACGGCGTAGAAGGTCAGGCCGCCCGCGATCAAGGTGGTGTCCTCGCGGGCGAACCCGGCTTTGATCGCCCCGGCCCCCCGCGCTGCCCTGGTGCGTATCGAGGTCATCTCGTGCGGGCACCGAAGTACAGGGCGACCGTCGACGGGTCATTCAAGGGTGACCTCCACTCCGTCGATGACCTTGAGGAACGGGCAGATCGAGGTCGCCTGCGCCAACACTGCTTCGGCGTCGTCGGTACCGGGAAGAGATACCGCGAGTGCGAACGTCGCGTCGTAGCCGGATGCGTCGGAGTCGGTGAGCACCACGGTGCCCTTCACTGCAAGCTCGTCGACGCTGCCCCCGACGGTTCCGAGCGCGATACGCAGAGATTCGACCAGGCAGCTCGACAATGCGGCGGCCATCAGCTGTTCCGGGTTGGTGTGCTCCCCCGGCCCCCCGAGGTGCTTCGGTTCGCGCACACCGAGGGACAGCACCCCGTCGTCGGAGGTGACTCCCGTCGCGGTGGCAGAGACAGTTGCTGTGTACAGCTCGGTGTTCATCGATGTCGGATGTCCAGTAGGCAGCCGATCGAAACCGTCAGGTTCCGCACCTGCGGGACGAGGCCGACGGGTACGTGTCGCTGTTCACATATCGGACACATCAGTTTGGTCGAACCTACCGACGGGTAATGCTGCGGTCAGGGCCGAGCATCATGCTGTGACCCACAGGCATCGGCCAGAGTAAATCGACCACCCGACCGAAAGGGGAGCACCATGAGCACATCGACGTTGATCGCCCAGTTGCGTGTCGCACTGCAGCTGACGAACACCGAAATCCAGATCGCCGAAACTCGCGTCGTTCAGGCGCGCACCGAGGCGGTACGCCGGGAGTTGACCCAGAACGCCGCGAACGGTCGCGACCGCGCCGCAGCCATCGAGGAAGCCCTTCGCGGACTGGGCGGACTGCCCGATCTCGTGTCGCCGTTCCTGGGACGCACGCTCGCCGCAGTCAAGGCAGTCGCCGAGCAAGCACAGCCGTTCGACGAGGCCCTGCTGGGCGATCTCGCCCTCGAGCAGCAGCTGCTGGGCCGCGCCAAGTACATCAAGGCTCTGGCCACCGCAGCGAACGAGCCCACCGTCGTCGCTCTGGCGACTCGGCTGGCCACGGCGCACAGCGCCACGGTGGAATGGCTCGAGACCGTCCTCGCGGAAGATGCACTGGGCGGACCCGCAGCATTGCGTCGCACCCCGTTCCAGGCCGCCGCAGGCACCGCGGTCAAAATCGTCAACGCGCCCGCAACCTGGTCGGCTCGCGGTCTCGACCGCGCACTGGACGCAGCTCGCGCTACCCCGGACCGCCTCGCCGGACTTCTGGGCCGCGGCGCTCACGCCGGTGACGTGGCAGTCAAGACGCTGACGGCAAGTCGCGATGCAGCACTCGAAGCAGCCGAGGACGTCACCCGTAGCGAGGGCGTCGATACCGTCGCCGACGCAATCCACACCGCGCGGTCGGCCAGCGGAACCCTCGACGCCGACGAGCTGCCGATCGCGGATTACGACGACCTGAACGTCTCGGACGCCGTCGCCGCCATCAAGGACCTCACCAACCCGACCGACGTTCGCACCGTCGTGACGTACGAAGAGGCACACAAGAACCGCCACGGAGTCGTGTCCGCAGGACAGACGCGCGTGGCAGCAATCGCCAAGGACGTCATCTCCATCGACTGACGAGGATGGATCGATCCTTCTGCGAATACCGATGCGGCCCGTGAACTTCCGGGCCGCATCGCTGTATTCGAAGGACGTCTCTAGGGCTTCAACAGCACCTTGATGGCACCGTCC
Organism: Rhodococcus sp. EPR-147; assembly: GCF_001647185.1. Taxonomy (NCBI): domain Bacteria; kingdom Bacillati; phylum Actinomycetota; class Actinomycetes; order Mycobacteriales; family Nocardiaceae; genus Rhodococcus; species Rhodococcus sp. EPR-147. The sequence continues at coordinate 9,290 of NZ_LVCU01000243.1, read as the reverse complement.
TGCTTCTTCTGGAAGATGTCGTACGCATGCGGAGCCTCCTCGAGCGAAAGCTCGTGTGTGGCAAACGAGTCGACGCCGAGAGGATCGTCGTCACCGAGCAATGGCATGATGTCGTCGACCCATCTCTTGACGTTCGCCTGCCCCATCCGGAGCTGAATCTGCTTGTCGAACATGGTCATCAGCGGTAGCGGATCGGCCATGCCGCCGTACACCCCGATGATCGAGATGGTTCCGCCGCGGCGGACGATGTCGATTGCCGAGTACAGCGCGCCGAGTCGATCGACACCGGCCTTCTGCATCATCGGCGCGGCAACGGCGTCCGGAAGCATTCCGACGATCTGCTGTGCGAGTTTGCCGACCGGCGATCCGTGCGCCTCCATACCCACCGCATCGATGACCGAGTCCGTGCCCCGGCCGTCGGTCATCTCGCGGATGACGTCGCCGACGCCACCGCTGTGCTCGGCCAGGTTCACCGTCTCGATTCCCCGTGCCGCGGCGCGGGCGAGTCGCTCGGGTACGAGGTCGACGGCGATCACTCGCGCGCCCTTGTGCTGTGCGATGCGCGCTGCCATGTCTCCGATGGGCCCGAGACCGAGGATCGTCACCGATCCCCCGTCTGGAATTGCCGCGTACTCGACGGACTGCCATGCGGTGGGCAACACGTCGGAGAGGTAGACGAATCGCGAATCCGGCGGTCCCTCCGGAACTTTGATGTGAGTGAACTGCGCCTGCGGGACGCGGAGGTACTCGGCCTGACCGCCGGGAACTTGCCCGTAGAGCTTGGAGAAGCCGAACAGTGCTGCACCCGTTCCCTGCTCGCGGACCTGCGTGGTCTCGCACTGGGTGTAGAGGCTCGAATCGCACATGTAGCAGTGCCCGCAGGAGATCTGGAACGGGATGACCACTCGGTCTCCGACTGCCAGATCGCCGGTCTGCGTACCGACTTCCTCGACGATGCCCATCGGCTCGTGGCCGAGGATGTCACCTTCGTCCATGAAGGCACCGAGTGTTTCGTACAGATGCAGGTCCGAACCGCAGATGTTTGTCGTCGTGATCTTCACGATCGCGTCCGTCGGCAGTTCTATCCGCGGGTCGGGAACGGTGTCCACGCCGACTTTCCTCTTGCCTTGCCAGGTCACTGCGCGCATGTGGTCCTTCCGATGGAACGACCTCGAAGTTCGATGTCGTGCAGTGCGCATTGCCCGTTGTGACAGGTCACAAACACAGAGGTCGTGAGTGGTTGGTACCGAGCGTCAGCGGGTAGCCACCACTATGACCGCGTTGTTCTCAGTCGATCCGTCCACCGCCCGCTGCCCTGCGCTGCCCACTCCCTGTGGGCCGATCTCCGATGCCATCACTCGGTGCCTGACCGCGGGTGAGCCGAACGGGACTGCGATCGTGCCGACGCCGACCGAGGTCGATGCCACGTCACGAGACGTGCAACTGTCGCTCCTGATCTGCTACGAACTGCACTACCGCGGGTTCGCGGGAGTCTCGGACGCCTGGGAATGGGATCCCGAACTCCTTCGACTGCGAGGAGCTCTCGAGTCCGCCTTCCTGGCCTACGTACGGGAGAACGTGGAACCCGGCACCGACGCGATCGCAGAGATGGACGCACTGTCCGTCGAGGCCACCTCGGGAACCGGCCCGTCCTGGTTCCTGCGCGACGAGGGGTCATGGGAGCAGATGCGCGAATACTTCGTGCACCGATCCGTCTACCACCTCAAGGAAGCCGATCCGCATGCCTGGGCCATTCCCCGCTTGACGGGTCAGACCAAGGCTTCCTACGTAGCAGTGGAATTCGACGAGTACGGCGGCGGTAAAGGCGACCGCCTGCACCAGCATCTGTGGGCCGAATCGATGGTGGCCGCCGACCTCGATGCAACGTACCTCGGCTACGTCGACCGCGTCCCGGCGCAGACACTGGCGTGGGTCAATCTCATGTCGCTCTTCGGCCTGCACCGTGGTCTGCGCGGTGCCACCGTGGGCCACCTCGCGGCAACCGAGATCACCTCGTCTCCGGGCTCACAGCGCTACGTGCAGGGACTGCAGAGGCTCGACGCCCCCGCAGCATGCATCGCGTTCTACGCCGAGCACGTCGAGGCGGACGCCGTGCACGAGCAGGTACTACGTCACGATGTGGTCGGCACGCTCCTCCGCGACGAGCCCGAATTGGAGGCAGATGTGGTGTTCGGAATGCGTGCGCTGGATTTCGTCGAGAACGAGCTCGCCGACCACGTGATGGAGCGGTGGGCTGCCGGTCAGTCCTCGCTGGACTGAGAGGGTCGCCGCTTGGCGCGGTGGCTCGTGTCGCACAGCGGATAGTTCTTGCTCCGCCGACACGTGCACACCGCGACGAGGAAGCGATCCGACTCCACCCGCGTACCGTCGTCGAGTTCGATGTTCACCGGTCCGTCGATCAGAATCGGTCCGCCGCGGACGATTCTCACCGTGGTGCGCGCACCTGCCGCGTCATCGCTTGTCGCCACGAACGACCACCAACTCCTCTGTTCGGCACCCCGGAGCCAATGCTCCGCGAGCTTCCAGCCATTCTGCGCGCCGGTGCATCACAGGCCCGAAATCGATGGTCTGCCGGCCGGCTTCCGTCACCGAGAATCCGTTGTCGGAGAGCATTCTCACGGTGCGGTGGGGGCCGGAGAACTCCGAATGGACGACGAGCAGCACGCCACCCGGCGCGAGCAGGTCGGCCGAGGCGCGACACAGCGGATCGAGCACCGTCCGGCCGTCCTCGCCCGCATCCCAGGCGCGGTGCAGGCCCATCCCCGTCGGAGGAAGCTCGGACGGGACGTACGGGGGATTGCAGAGCAGTACATCGAACGGTTCGAGCTCGGCGGCCTCTGCCAGGGAACCCAACCTGACGTCCACCTCGACGCCTACCGAGCGTGCGTTCCGCTCGGCGCAGTCGACAGCGCGGGGCGAGATGTCGAATGCCACCACTTCGCGCGCGCCCAACAGTGCGGCAGTGATTGCCACGGCACCACTGCCGGTGCACATGTCCAAGACTCGCGCGCCGGGGACGATGCCCGTCGTGGCGGCGATGTCACACAGCAGAAGCGAATCCTCCTGCGGTTCGTACACTCCGGGATCGGCGTGCACGGATGTCAATGCTCGGATGGAATCGGATTCGGCTGTCGTCATCGGCGTGCCTCCCACGGTGTAGCGATCGATGTCGTATTCCCGTCGGACCCGCAGTCAAACCCGTTGCCGTTTCGAGGCTTACGAACACCCCACCCCGGGTAGTCCTGTGGAGCGTGGTTGAGGAGTAGCCCGCGGTCCCCGAATGTCGACTGTCGATTCCCCCGTGCGCCGGGCGAGGAGTTCGGCTGCTCAGGAGTGTGTTCATGATCGTCGTACCGTCCATTACGCCCCCGCTCGCCGAAGTGATTCCGTCACTGAACGCCTCGCGGAGCTTCGATACCGAGATGATGCTGTCGGTCGACGAGAGCGCGGGTGCCGACATCGTCGTCCGAGTGACCGGCACGATCGGTGACTCGGATGTCCCCCTCCTGGCCGAAACGCTCGGTGAGGCAGCCGAGCGCGGGCGAGCGTTGATACTCGACCTGTCGTCGGTGGCCGGAGCCTCGGCCGGTGTCCATTCCGTACTCGACGCCACCGCCATCCGACTAGGCCGGTGGAATCAGCAACTGTCAGTGGTACTTTCGCCGGCACTGCAGCAGTCCGGCATCGGTCTCGTACCCGATCGAGTCGAGGTACGAGGATCCACGACCGAATCCGTGCTCGCGCCGACAGCAGACACCCGGTGATCCGTTCGATGACGACGAGCGCACGCACCGAAGCGCGGCAGGTGTCTCTGTGACCACCCCCAACACGACCTACGACGTGCTCGTCGTCGGCGGCGGCAACGCGGGCATCAGCGCGGCAGCGCGACTTCTGAAGAAGGGCATCTCCGACGTCGCGGTGCTCGAACCCAAGAAAGTGCACACCTATCGCCCACTGCTCTCGTACGTGGGCTCCGGTCAGGCAGCTCTGACCGAGGCCGAGCGCACCCAACGTTCGGTGATCCCGACCGGATGCGTCTGGCTGGAGGACTCGGCGACAGCGATCGACCCGGTGAATCGTCTGGTGCGCTGCGCGTCGGGCACGGAGTACGGCTACCGGGATCTCGTGCTCGGACAGGGGCTCGTCGTCGACACCGACGCGCTGCCCGGAGTGTGGGCCGCGCTCCGATCCCCCACCGTCACCAGCAATTACCTCGACCGAGCCGAACGCACCTGGCAGTTGGTACGCGATCTGCCCGCCCACAGCAGCGCGGTGTTCACCGTGCCGCGGCCACCGGTCGGGTGCACCGGCACCACCCTCAAGCCGCTGTTCCTCGCGGCAGACCATTGGACCCGCACCGGCCGCATGCCGGGAATGGACATCACGCTGGTGGTGGATCGACACCGCCTACTGGGTGTGCCGCAACTCGACAGCATCGTGATCGCACGACTACGCGAGCTCGGCGTGCGCATTCTGACCCGCACTGCGGTGACGGCACTGCACCCGGAGAGCGGACACATCACCGTCACGGACCACGACGGCATCGATGAGCGGCTCGGCTACGACATGCTGCACCTCGTACCGCCGTTCCGCGGTCCGAAGTGGCTGGAGGAATCGAATCTGACCGGGTCCGCCTCGCACGGTGTCGTCGACATCGACGGACGAACTCTACGCCACCGGATCCATCCGGAGATCTGGGCCGCAGGTGACGGCGCAGCCATCGACACCGATTCCTCGGGTGGCGCACTGCGCAAACAGATTTCGATTCTCGTCGACAATGTGATCGCAGCGCGCAGCGGCACTCCGTTGTCGGAGTACGACGGCTACACCGTGGCCCCCATCCCGGTCGACGCACACCGCCTGATCGCTGCCGAGTTCGATCGCACCGGAACCCTGACGCCGTCGTTGCCGTCGTTCGTAGACCCGCTGAAACCCCGGCGCTCCGCCTGGGCGTTCGACCGTTACGGCCTACCGCTGTCCTACTGGAACATGATTCTCGCCGGCCGACTCTGACCGATCGGGCGAGCCCATGAACCCGTCGGGGTCGTGGACGATGACCCGGTGACCGTCGTCCTCCAGGGCGCGAAACGCATCATGCAGGAGCCGTCGAGCCGTGCCGTCGATTGCCCGCACCTCACTGAAATCGACTGTTGTACTGTCATTTTCGCCGAAACCGTGGACCATTCGGGCGATGATCGCCTCGGCACCCGCGAACCGAAGATCACCCTGCAGCTCCACTGTGGTCACACCCTCCGCCTCGGTCACGCTGCGGATGGCTGATTCGCCGCTGGGTGCCACATGCATCATGTGCAGACCCAGATCGCGCGAGAGCCGCTCGAACACCGCCACCCCACGGACGCTGTTGCCGTGCTCGTTCAGCCTCGGAGACAGCACGGCAATCCCCACCTGACCGGGCAACACACCGATGATCGCCCCGGCAACCCCGCTCTTGGCCGGAATACCCACGGACGCAAGCCAGCTGCCGCTGCCGTCGTACATTCCACAGGTCGCCATGACCGCCAACACGTGTCGATCGATCGCCGGGTCGACCACCTGTTCGCCCGTGCCGGGATCCTTCCCACCGTTCGCCAACACCGCGGCGATCCGGGCCAGATCGTTGCAGGTCACGGTCACCGCGCACTGACGTGCATAACCGTCGACGACATCGGCGGGCTCGGCTCCGAGATGGCCGACCGACTTCAACAGGTGCGCGATCGCGGTGTTCCGGTCGTCGGATTCGAGTTCTGCCTCGTACACCTGACGGTCGACGGAGAGTCCGCGGCCGGCCATTCGGCTCAGAAGGTCTGTCAATCGCCCTGCCCGCTCTTCGCTTCCGTCGCCTCGAATCATCGAATGCACCGCCAGCGCACCGGCATTGATCAACGGGTTCCGCGGTCTTCCGGTCTCCGCTTCGAGGGATATCTCGTTGAACGAGTCTCCCGACGGCTCGACGTCGACGGCCTCGAGCAGCGCCTCGATGCCGTTGTCCTCGATGGCGAGCGCGTACGCGACCGCTTTGGCGATCGATTGGATCGAGAATTCTGTGTCGGTGTCGCCCGCTCCGTGCAGCGATCCACCGACGGTGGCGAGGGCGACCGCGAACGTGTCGGGATCCGCCGAGGCCACTACCGGGTTGCCCTCGGTCACCGTCCCTCCGTCGAACTGTCTGCAGTCCTCCAACACGGAGGCGAGGTATTCGGGAACAGGCGATCTCATGTGTCCACGCTAGTCCTCGGCGAACAGGTCTTGACATCACGGCCGTACTGCCGCTTACACTCCTGGTTCCTCAACCGTTGTAGGGCCCCCTCCCGCAAAGATCGGATTCCTGACGTGCGATTGCGACGCCTGATCGCTGCCGACTCGACAGATCGTCTGGCCGTGTACGCACCCGAGTCGGGATCGTGGGTCGACCTCGATACCGCCGTGTCGACATTGGGTGCCGACGAGTCTCTCCGCCCGCTCACCCGCACCGTGCTCGGATTTCTCGATGCCGGCGAACGCGTGCGCGACGCGGCCTCTGCCGTGGTGCAGCGCGCCGTGTCCGAGGGAGTCGCGGTGATCGACCGACCGGCACCGACGCTCCCGGTGGTCCCGGCGTCGCTTCGCTGCTTCCTCGGCTGGGAGGCTCACTGGGATCTGGCCGCGCACAACCTGGTTCGCCGCAACCTGCCGAAAGCTCTCCCCTTCATCCGCGGATTCGAAGCCGTCACTCGATCGACGTTTCCGGCGCTCCGTCCGGGGCCTGGGTTCGACGACCATCCGGTCTACTACACCGGCAACCACCTCACCGTCGTAGCCGACGAAGCTCCGGTCGAATGGCCGTCCTACAGCCGGGCACTGGATTTCGAGCTCGAGTTCGGAGCCGTGGTGACCAGGCCCGTCCGCGACGTATCCGAGCGGCGGGCCACTGCTGCGATCGGTGGGTACGTGGTGTTCGACGACATAAGCGCCCGCGACACCCAGTGGGAGGAACAGCGTCGCACCCCGTTCGGTCCGGTGGTCAAGACCAAGACATTCGCCAGCTCCATGGGAGCCGACATCGTGACCGCCGACGAGATCACGCCGTATCTGGATTCGTTGACGGCCACCGTCACCGTCAACGAGGAACTGTGGTCGACGACCGGCACCGCCGGTATGCGGTACTCGGTCGGCGAATCTCTCGCATACGCCAGCCGCGGCGAAAACGTCCATCCCGGTGAACTGTTGACGTCCGGCACGCTTCCACGTGGATGTGGCCTGGAACTCGACCGCTGGATCGCCCCGGGCGATCGCGTCGAACTGAGTATTCAACGGATCGGATCGGTCACCAACACGATCGGGACTCGCTGAACTCAGCGCTCGGTATCGGACTTGTCGGTGGAGGCATCCTGAAACATCTCCAGGAACGATCCGAAGCCGGATGCTCCCTTGCGTGGTTCGTCCATGTTGTGGTCGACGGCTCCCGCCGCCCCCTCGTCGTGTGTCATGTCTTGTAGCTTGCCGCTCGCAAATTTCAGCGAATCAGGGACCGAGGACACGAATCGGCAACGAAAGATAACGGACCGATAACGACGAACTCGAAGCTATGGATGGATCGAGCACGGTTTCCATCCATAACTTCGAGTTCGGTGGAGAGAGTTAAGCCAGCTCGAAGCGATCGAGCATCATGACCTTGTCCCAGGCAGCGACGAAGTCCGCGACGAACTTGTCCTTGGCGTCGTCGCAGGCGTAAACCTCTGCGAGAGCGCGCAATTCGGAGTTCGATCCGAACACCAGGTCGTTGCGAGTTCCGGTCCACTTCTTCTCACCGGTCGCCGCATCCTTGGCTTCGTAGATGCCTTCCTCCGCGGCCGGGACCCATTCGGTGCCCATGTCGAGGAGATTGACGAAGAAGTCGTTGGTGAGCGTTCCGACCTTGTCGGTCAGGACGCCGTGCGACGACTTTCCGAAGTTGGCTCCGAGCACACGCAGTCCGCCGACGAGCACGGTCATCTCGGGTGCACTGAGCGACAACAGGTTCGCCCGATCGACTAGGGAGTACTCGGCCGGAAGCTTCTGACCCTTGCCGAGGAAGTTGCGGAATCCATCGGCCTTCGGCTCGAGATCGGAGAACGAATCGACGTCCGTCTGCTCCTGCGTCGCGTCCATGCGGCCCGGCGTGAACGGCACGCTGACACCCGACGCCTGCTCGAGTGCTGCGACGCCACCGAGAACGACGAGGTCGGCGAACGACACCGTTCCGGAGAACGACTGCTGGATTCCCTCGAGCACACGAATGACCTGTGCGAGCTCGTCGGGCTCGTTGACCTCCCAGCCTGCCTGCGGCTGCAGGCGCAGACGGCCACCGTTGGCACCGCCGCGCTTGTCGCTGACTCGGAACGACGACGCCGCGGCCCAGGCAGCCGAAATGAGCTGCTGCTGAGTCAGTTCGGAGTCGAGGATCGTCTTCTTGAGCTCGGCGATCTGCGCCTCACCGATCAGTTCGTGATCGACGGCCGGGATCGGGTCCTGCCAGAGCAGAGTCTCGGACGGAACCTCGGGGCCGAGGTAGCGGGTGACGGGTCCCATGTCGCGGTGGGTGAGCTTGAACCACGCCTTCTGGAATTCTTCGGCGAGCTCCTCGGGATGGTCGAGCCAGCGACGAGTGATCTGCTCGTAGATCGGGTCGACGCGCATCGCGATGTCGGACGTGAGCATCGACGGGTGGCGACGCTTGGAGGGATCGGCGGGGTCGGGAACGAGATCCGCGCCCTCGCCGTTCTTCGGGCGCCACTGGTGCGCACCTGCGGGGCTCTTGTAGAGCTCCCACTCGAATCCGTACAGCGTCTCGAGGAAGCTGTTGTCCCACTGGGTGGGCGTCGGGGTCCAGATGACTTCGAGACCACTGGTGATCGCATCCGCGCCGACGCCACTCTGGTAGCTGTTCTTCCAGCCCAGACCCATCTGCTCGATGGGTGCACCCTCGGGCTCGGCACCGATGTGCTCGTCGGGATCCGCCGCACCGTGCGTCTTGCCGAACGTGTGCCCACCGACGGCGAGTGCCGCGGTCTCGATATCGTTCATGGCCATCCGGCCGAAGGTCTCGCGGATGTCCAGTGCGGACTGCACCGGATCCGGGTTGCCGTTGGGGCCTTCGGGGTTGACGTAGATCAGGCCCATCTGCACTGCGGCCAAGGGGTTTTCGAGACTGGTGCGGTCACCGTTGTAGCGCTCGTCGCCCAGCCAGGTCTGCTCGGGGCCCCAGTAGACGTCCTCGTCCGGCTCCCAGGCGTCGACGCGACCGCCGGCGA
>NZ_LVCU01000242.1:0-3403 GCF_001647185.1 Rhodococcus sp. EPR-147 | reverse complement strand
CTGCTTGACCGGCCAGATCAGACGACGAGCCTTGTCCAGGCTGGCGTTGTCCGGCCAGCTGTTCAGGGGGGCGAAGCGCTGCATGCCCGCTCCGGCTCCACCGCGTCCGTCCTGCTTGCGGTACGTGCCTGCGGCGTGCCACGCCATGCGAATGAAGAAGGGGCCGTAGTGACCGAAGTCGGCAGGCCACCAGGGCTGCGAGTTGGTCATGAGGGCTTCGATGTCGCGCTTGACCTCGGCGAGGTCGAGGGAGTTGAACTCGGCGGCGTAGTCGAAATCTGCACCCATCGGGTCGCCGACGGCCGGGTTCTTCTTGAGAATCTTGAGGTTCAGAGCCTTGGGCCACCACTCGCGGTTGCCGCCACCCTCGACGGGCATCGGCATCGAGTCGTGCATGACCGGACACTTGCCACCCGACTCCTGTGGCTGATCCTCGTTCATCTCTTTTTCGCGTGTTGTGTGATCTTGTGACACGTGCTTCCTTCCGAAGTGTGACGATCGGGCTGTGATCGAGGTCGATTCACGAACTCTGCTGTGTTCGAGAACCGGGAGGGAACGAAACAGGAGCTGTCGACTGCCCTCGAGCAGCCGAACACTGTGCGCAGAAGCCCCAGTAGATGACTTCCGCCTCGTCGATCGTGAAACCGACGGAGTCCGATGCGGTGAGACACGGCGTTTCGCCCACCGCGCAGTCCACATCGGCGATGACACCGCAGGAGCGGCACACCGCGTGGTGATGGTTGTCGCCGACACGAGATTCGTACCGAGCAGGAGATCCTGCCGGTTCGATTCGCCGTACCAGGCGCGCCGCGGTCAACGCATTGAGCACGTCGTACACGGTTTGCCGCGACACCTCGGGCAGCACCGATCGCACGAGCCCGAGGATCGTGTCGGTGTCTGCATGAGGATTGGATCCGACGACCTCGAGCACCGCGACCCGAGGACGGGTCACGCGCATGTCGGCGGTGCGTAACAGCTCCGCGTACGGTGAGATCGGCATCACAGCAATACTATCCTCCGCTTTTCTGGACAAAGTCAAGTATGCAGACGAATTCGCCGAATGTCGACCGCAACGACGCTCGACGCGTCACCTCGGAGCCGACACGACTCCCACTGTTCGTTTTTCGGTCACTCCCCCGTGGCCTCGAACCCGATCTCAGGCCGGGTCGGAGACAGCCGCACCTGTGCGGCCTCGATCAGCGCCTGCCGTTCCACTGCTTCTCGATGCCGCGCAACACCTCGAGCGTCCGAGCAGAATCGGCATCGACAGCCATCCTCGACCGGGCGCGCTCGAGCGCACGCTCGGCCCGCGTCACCGCACGGTGCCCCGAGTCGGTGGCCTCGACCATGTACTGCTGCCGATTTCGCGGATTGACGCTCCGCGCCAGCAGCCCCGCCTCGACCAGACTTGCCGTCGTGGCGGTGATACTCGTCCTGTGCCGCACCAACTCCCGCGACAGCGCACTGTAGGACATCGGCCCTCGTCTGCACACCAGTTCCAGTACCTCGTACCTCGCCCAGCTGAGCCCCTGCGCATCCAATGCCTCGGCCAGACGAACTCGCGCGGCCGACGCCATGCGCAGCACCGTGGACACGATTTCGAGCTCGGTCGAATGCACCGGAGAGCTACCACCGTCGAACGATTCAGCGAGGGCAGTCATCGAACACCCCCTACTTGATCTCTGCGAGGACGGTGCCTTGGGTGATGGCGTCGCCTGCGGTGACGGTCAGGCCGGTGATGGTGCCTGCTTTGTGGGCGTTGACGGGGTTTTCCATTTTCATCGCTTCGAGGACGGCGATCAGGTCACCGGCGTCGACGGTCTGCCCTTCGTCGACGGCGACTTTGACCACGGTGCCCTGCATCGGTGCGATGACCGCGTCTCCGGATGCCGTGCCTGCTCCCGCACCACCACGGGTACGAGCTTTGGGCTTACGCCGCACCGCGCCCGCGGGCCCGCCGCCGTTACCGCCGCCGAGGGACAGTTCCCCGGGCAAGGACACCTCGACGCGGCGGCCACCGACCTCGACGACGACGGACTGCCGCGGCAGGACGTCGTCGTCGTCGATGGGTTGTCCGGCGGTGAACGGGGGAACCTGGTTGTCCCATTCGGTTTCGATCCAGCGGGTGTGCACCGAGAAGGAGTCGCCGTCGCCGATGAACGCCGGATCGGAGACCACCGCGGCGTGGAACGGAATCACCGTCGCAAGTCCTTGGACGTCGAATTCGGCGAGTGCTCGACGCGACCGGGCGAGGGCTTCCTCGCGGGTCGCGCCGGTGACGATGAGCTTGGCGAGCATCGAATCGAACTGGCCACCGATCACCGAGCCGGATTCGACACCGGAATCGACGCGAACACCCGGTCCCGACGGCGCACGGAAGGTGGTGACCGGTCCGGGGGCGGGTAGGAAGCCGCGTCCGGCGTCTTCGCCGTTGATCCGGAACTCGAACGAATGCCCCCGGGGTTCGGGGTCGTCGGTGATGGACAGTTCTTCACCGTTGACGATCTTGAACTGCTGCAGCACCAGGTCGATGCCGGAGGTTTCCTCGGTGACGGGATGCTCGACCTGCAGGCGGGTGTTCACTTCCAGGAAGCTCACGAGGCCGTCTTGTCCGACGAGGTATTCGACGGTGCCGGCACCGTAGTAGCCGGCTTCGAGGCAGATGGCTTTGGCGCTGGAGTGGATTTCTTTGCGTTGGGCGTCGGTGAGGAACGGGGCGGGTGCTTCCTCGACGAGTTTCTGGAAGCGGCGTTGCAGGGAGCAGTCGCGGGTGCCGGCGACGATGACGTTGCCGTGTTGGTCGGCGATGACCTGCGCTTCGACGTGGCGGGGCTTGTCGAGGTAGCGCTCGACGAAGCATTCTCCGCGCCCGAACGCGGCGACGGCTTCGCGGGTGGCCGAATCGAACAGTTCGGGGATTTCCTCGCGGGTGCGGGCGACTTTCATGCCGCGGCCGCCGCCACCGAACGCGGCTTTGATCGCGATCGGCAGGCCGTGTTCGTCGACGAAGGCGAGGATTTCGTCGGCGTCTTTGACCGGTTCGGAGGTGCCGGGGACCGAGGGGGCTTTGGCGCGGGCGGCGATGTGGCGGGCGGTGACCTTGTCGCCGAGGTCGCGGATGGACTGCGGGGACGGTCCGATCCAGATCAGACCGGCATCGATGACGGCTTGGGCGAAGTCGGCGTTCTCGGAGAGGAATCCGTAGCCGGGGTGGATGGCGTCGGCCCCGGACTTGGCGGCTGCATCGATGATCTTGTCGATCACCAGGTACGACTCCGCGGAGCTCTGACCGCCGAGCGCGAACGCCTCATCGGCCAGACGGACGAACGGGGCGTCGGCGTCGGGTTCGGCGTACACAGCGACACTGGCCAACCCGGCATCGGCCGCAGCCCGGATCACCCGC
>NZ_LVCU01000241.1:0-8329 GCF_001647185.1 Rhodococcus sp. EPR-147 | reverse complement strand
GAAGAGCGGTACCGAAACCAGGTCGAACGTATTCGGCAGCCGGTGCTCGGCGACTACCGGATCGCGTTTCTGTCGCTCAAGGGTGGCGTCGGCAAGACGACGACCACCCTGGGTCTCGGTTCGACTTTCGCGTCGCTGCGCGGAGATTGCGTCATCGCCGTGGACGCGAACCCCGACTTCGGCACCCTGGGTGAGCGAGTTCCGCGGCAGACGTCGTCGACCGTGCGTGATCTGCTCGCCGCGGCACCACACATTCGTCGTTACTCCGACATCCGCGAGCACACCTCGCAAGCACCGAGTCGACTCGAAGTGTTGGCAGGCGAGCGCGATCCCGCAGCGTCGGAGATGTTCGGCGAGGAGGACTACCGCGCCGTCATCGACATGTTGCAGGTGTACTACAACCTGATCCTGACCGACTGCGGTACCGGGATCATGCACTCGGCGATGAACGGGGTGCTGCAACTGGCGAACGCACTGGTTCTGGTCAGCTCGCCTGCAGTCGACGGCGCGCGCAGTGCTGCGGCGACGCTGGACTGGTTGGAATTGCACGGCTACGGACATCTGGTGGAGCGGACCGTCGTGGTGATCAGTTCGGTTCGCCCGGGTTCGTCGGCGGTGGACATGAACCTGCTGCAACAGCACTTTCTCGAGCGCTGCCGTGCTGTGCTGGTGATTCCGTTCGACGAACACCTGGCCGAGGGTGCCGTGGTCGACCTCGACCTGTTGCGTCCCCAGACTCGAAGCGCGTTCGTCGAGCTCGCCGCGATGGTGGCCGACGATTTTCCTGCGGCGTCCGGCAGGCATTCCGGCCCCCAGCGCTGACGGTCATCTGCCGTCATTCGTCGAGGGGTTTCAACCTGATCGGGCTTGCGCGCACCGTCGCCGTGGGATCGAGGTAGTCCCGGCCACGTCTGATGCCCCAGTGAAGGCACGTCGACGAGCAGCCCTCGTGCCCCGATGTCACCGAACCCAGCACGGTCCCTCGCCGAACCCGCGTGCCGGCGGCAACCGACGCCGACACCGGTTCGTACGTCGATCTCAGTCCGCCCGGATGATCGACCGATACGACGGGCTTTCCCGCGACCGACCCGGCGTACACCACGATTCCGTCGGCGACGGCGAGAACCGACTGGCCCTCGCGGGCGGCGAGGTCGACACCACGGTGGCCGGGCAGCCAGTTCTGCTCGGGACGGTCGAACGGGGTGACGACCTGCGGTTTCGGCTGCAGCGGCCAGGCGAATGCGCCTGGCTGCGCCGAGGCGACCGGCGTCGAGATCGTTACCGCGGTGACGAGGCACACCGCGAGTGCGCGGAGCGCGAGAGAGATGTTCACCCGTCGACCATGTCGTGGATATGAGCAGTCGAACGAACCCGGACGCGATTTGTGGACAAGAAGTTTCTTTGTCCACAGGCATCGGAATCCCTTGACAGTCGGGCCTGGTTATGACGGGGGACGTGGCAGGTCTACACTCGTCACTTGCGGCCTGTGCGTGCACGGGTCGACTTCGCGCGTCCGCGTCATCGCATCGTCTGCCTCGCGCAGAATCACCGATACGAGAACCGGTTGTCGGCGGTCCCGAGATCTTCGTGATGTCGGGTCCGGCAACTTCAGCGGGCGCCAGGGCAGAGGTCACCGACACTCTGCGTCAACCGCACCATCGAAAGAGAGTTCTTCAGCCATGGCTGTAGTAACAATGAAGCAGCTGCTCGACAGCGGCACACACTTCGGACACCAGACCCGTCGCTGGAACCCGAAGATGAAGCGATTCATCTTCACCGACCGCAACGGCATCTACATCATCGACTTGCAGCAGACTCTGACCTTCATCGACAAGGCCTACGAGTTCGTCAAGGAGACCGTCGCCCACAACGGCACGGTTCTGTTCGTCGGCACCAAGAAGCAGGCGCAGGAGTCCATCGCCGCTGAGGCAACCCGCGTGGGCATGCCCTACGTGAACCAGCGCTGGCTCGGTGGCATGCTCACCAACTTCCAGACGGTGCACAAGCGTCTGCTCCGCCTCAAGGAGCTCGAGGCCATGGAGCAGACCGGTGGCTTCGAGGGACGCACCAAGAAGGAAATCCTCATGCTCACGCGTGAGATGACCAAGCTCGACCGCACCCTCGGTGGCATCCGGGACATGTCCAAGGTTCCGTCGGCCATCTGGATCGTCGACACCAACAAGGAGCACCTCGCGGTTGCCGAGGCTCGCAAGCTGAACATCCCGGTCATCGCGATCCTCGACACCAACTGCGATCCCGACGTGGTCGATTACCCGATCCCGGGTAACGACGACGCGATCCGTTCCGCTGCGCTGCTGACCAAGGTCGTCGCATCCGCAGTCGCCGAGGGCGTGCAGGCGCGAGCAGGTCAGAACACTGCATCCGACGCCAAGCCCGAGGTCGGCGCAGGCGAGCCCCTCGCCGAGTGGGAGCTCGAGCAGCTCGCTCAGGCTTCACCGGCAGCAGAGGCTCCCGCAGCGGACGCCCCGGCAGCGGACGCTCCCGCAGCCGATGCCCCGGCAGCAGAAGCACCGGCAGCAGAAGAAGCACCGGCCGCTCAGGCTTGATCGAATTCGGTCCCGGTTCACCCTCAGGGGTGGGCCGGGGCCGCTTCGGTATGTCAGGGTCGAGGTCGGCACGGCTCCGCAACGAGTCCGTCGATCACGCCCTGAGAACAGCATTTTTCGTCAACGCCCGTACCCAGACATTTGAGGAGGCTCGCCCACGATGGCGAACTACACTGCCGCCGACGTCAAGCGGCTCCGTGAGCTCACCGGCTCCGGAATGATGGACTGCAAGAACGCGCTCGCCGAGAACGACGGCGACTACGACAAGGCCGTCGAGTACCTGCGTATCAAGGGTGCCAAGGACGTCGGCAAGCGCGCCGAGCGCAACACCGCCGAAGGCCTCGTCGTCGCCGAGGGTGGAGTGCTCGTCGAGATCAACTCCGAAACCGACTTCGTGGCCAAGAACGACGAGTTCCAGACGTTCGCCGCATCCGTTGCAGCGACGGCTGCAGCAGGCAAGCCTGCCGACGTCGATGCCCTCAAGGCGCTCGACCTCGACGGCAAGACTGTCGAAACGGCTCTGAACGAGCTGTCGGCCAAGATCGGCGAGAAGCTCGAGCTGCGTCGCGTCGTGTCCTACGACGGCAACACCGCGACGTACCTGCACAAGCGCAGCGCGGACCTGCCGCCTGCCGTGGGCGTGCTCGTCGAGTACACCGGTGACGGCGACGCCGCAGGCGATGCCGCGCGCGCAGCTGCGATGCAGATCGCCGCCCTCAAGGCCAAGTACGTCACGCGCGACGAGGTCCCCGAGGACCTGGTGGCCGCCGAGCGTCGCATCGCCGAGGAAACCGCTCGCGAAGAAGGCAAGCCGGAACAGGCACTGCCGAAGATCGTCGAAGGTCGCGTCAACGGATTCTTCAAGGACGTCGTTCTCACCGAACAGAAGTCGGTGCAGGACGGCAACAAGACCGTCAAGGCCATTCTCGACGAGGCCGGCGTCACCATCACCCGCTTCTCGCGCTTCGAGGTCGGTGCCAGCTAGTCTGCGCACCGGTTCGGTCGAGCGATGCCGTTCATTCGATTCCATCGAGTGGGCGGCATCGCTCGTGCGCGGGGCAGGTGGGTGTGCAGGCCGGAGCCCTGTCCACCACCCGGGCCTCGATAGGGCAGGATGATCCGAGAGGAAACCGTAGTGTTCGACGAGTACCGAGGAGAGCTATGACCGATCCGGCCCCTGACCGTCCCGGGTTCCGACGCGTGATGCTCAAACTGGGTGGGGAGATGTTCGGAGGCGGCCAGGTCGGTCTCGATCCGGATGTCGTGAACAACGTTGCCGAACAGATCGCCGAGGTGGTGGCCACCGGGGTCCAGGTCGCAGTGGTGATCGGCGGTGGCAATTTCTTCCGTGGTGCCGAACTGCAGCAGCGCGGCATGGACAGGTCCCGTTCGGACTACATGGGCATGCTCGGAACCGTCATGAATTGTCTTGCGCTGCAGGACTTCCTGGAGAAGCAAGGCGTTGCCACCAGGGTGCAGACCGCGATCACGATGGGTCAGGTCGCAGAGCCGTACCTCCCGCTCCGCGCACGACGTCATCTGGAGAAGGGGCGCGTGGTGATCTTCGGAGCCGGCATGGGTATGCCGTATTTCTCCACCGACACCACGGCTGCGCAGCGCGCGCTGGAAATCGGTGCCGAGGTGTTGTTGATGGCCAAGGCGGTCGACGGCGTGTATTCGGCCGATCCGCGACTGGACCCCGATGCGACCATGTTCGACACCATCACGCACCGCGAGGCCATCGAACAGGGACTCAAGGTTGCCGATGCGACGGCCTTCAGTCTGTGCATGGACAATCAGATGCCGATGCTGGTGTTCAATTTGCTGATTCAGGGAAATATCGCTCGCGCCGTTTCCGGTGAGAAGATCGGCACGCTGGTCACGTCGTGATCGTTGCCGACAGTGACGTGAGCGAATCGAAGACGAAGACGATGGAGGACAGATCGTGATTGACGAAGCTCTCTTCGATGCCGAAGAGAAGATGGAAAAGGCCGTATCGGTTGCACGTGACGATCTGTCCTCGATTCGCACCGGACGTGCCAACCCCGGGATGTTCTCCCGCATCGTCATCGAGTACTACGGTGCTCCGACACCGATCACCCAGCTGGCAAGTATCAGCGTCCCCGAAGCGCGCCTCGTGGTCATCAAGCCGTACGAGTCCAATCAGCTGGGACCGATCGAAACCGCCATTCGCAACTCCGGTCTCGGTGTCAATCCCACCAACGACGGCAACCTCATCCGAATCGGAGTTCCGCAGCTCACCGAGGAACGTCGCCGCGAATTCGTCAAGCAGGCCAAGGGCAAGGGCGAGGACGCGAAGGTATCGATTCGCAACGTTCGCCGGAAGACGATGGAAGAGCTCAAGCGCATTCAGAAGGACGGCGAAGCAGGCGAGGACGAGGTCGTTCGCGCCGAGAACGATCTGGACAAGACCACTGCCAAGTACACCGCTTCCGTGGACGAACTCGTCAAGCGTAAAGAGGGCGAGCTGATGGAGGTCTGACCCGACCTCGACAGCTGCTTTTCGCGACGGACGACGATGAATTTCGAGGAGATGACGACAGTGGTGGGACCGGATCGGCAGGAGGGCAGCGGTACGCCCGCTGCCTCGTCCGGGGTCGCCGCAGCGAAGTCGACGGGCAAGGCAGGTCGTAATCTTCCTGCCGCGATCGGAGTCGGCGGGTCGTTGGGAATCGGCCTGATTCTCGTCCTGGTCTTCGTGCCGCTGGTGTGGATCGGCGTGGTGGCCGTCGCGTTGGCCGTCGCTACCTACGAGGTGTCCAAGCGCCTGCGCGAGGGTGGGGTCCTCGTGCCCCGCATCCCCCTGATCCTCGGCGGTCAGGCGATGATCTGGCTCGGCTGGCCGTTCGGGGCAGTCGGTGTGCTCAGCGCGGCGGTGGGCACCGTCCTGGTGTGCATGGTGTGGCTGCTGCTGCGGCAGGGATTCGGCACCGCTCCGAAGAACTACCTCGAAGAACTCTCCGTCACCGTCCTCGTGGCATGTTGGTTGCCGCTGCTGGCCTCGTTCACCGTTTTGATGGTGCTGCAGGACAACGGCGCAGGCCGCATCCTGGTGTTCGTCATCGGCGTCGTGTGCTCGGACATCGGCGGATACATCGCGGGTGTGTTGTTCGGAAAGCATCCGATGGCACCCGCCATCAGCCCGAAGAAGTCCTGGGAAGGGCTCGCCGGTTCGCTCATCTTCTGCATCATCGGATGTCTGCTGACGGTGACGCTCATCCTCGAGGCCAACTCGATGATCGGCATCCTTCTCGGCGTGGTTCTGGTGGTGACCGGCACGTTGGGTGATCTGATCGAGTCGCAGGTCAAGCGTGACCTCCGCATCAAGGACATGGGCACCCTGCTGCCCGGCCACGGCGGCATCATGGACAGGCTCGATTCGCTGCTGCCCTCGGCGTTCGTGGCATGGCTCGTCTTCACCGTTCTCCTCTGAGCAGACTGTTCTCGGGCGTGCGCAGCGAAGTCACCGGGGTGATTCCCAGCCCGAACATCTGGAACTGGCCTCACCTGTACGAGGCGGAGAACCGTGCTCAGGACGTCGACGGTGCTCTGTTCGACGCGATCCGTTCGGTGGCTGACTGGACGGCCAAGACGGTCGTCGACGTCGGTTGCGGAAGCGGCTTTCATCTTCCGGTGTTCGCGGCCGACGCGGACCGGGTGATAGGCGTCGAGCCGCACGAACCACTCGCTGCTGCGGCGAGACTGCGAGTCGCGAACCTGCCGAATGTCGAGGTGAAGATCGCGCAAGCGGATTCCCTCCCGATCGACGACGGCACCGTGGACGTCGTCCATGCGCGCACCGCGTACTTTTTCGGACCGGGCTGCGGGCCGGGAATCGTCGACGCCATGCGCGTGCTCGGGCCGGGAGGGGCGTTGGTCGTCGTGGATCTGGACGCGACCGCGTCGCCGTACGGGGATTGGATGCGGGCCGATCTGCCGCATTACGACCCGGCAACAGTCGAGGCGTTCTTCGAGGCACAGGGTTTCGCACTCACCCGTGTCGACACGAGATGGTCGTTTCCGAATCGACGCATGCTGCGCGATGTGCTGGGAATCGAGTTCGGCCCACGCGTCGCACGTGAGGCCGTGAAGTCGGTGGACGGTGTCTCGTTCGACGTGCGGTATCGAGTCCACGTCCGGTACAAACCGACCGGAATCGAGCTGCATTAGCGAGCCGATGGGCTTTTCGCCGAACGCACCTCGACCCCAGGTGATTTCAGGAGGCGGCGGAAATCCCGAAGATCTCGGCCAGCTCGTTGATCTTGAGCGCCTTCGCCAGGCGGGGCAGGTCGCTTCCGTCCTTGACGTGCGCTCCGTCGGCACCGAGGGCATCGATGACGTCACGGGCCCACGACACATCCGTCGGTGACGGCGCGAGCTCGCGGTTGACGATGGCAGCCTGCTCCGAGTGCATGCACAGCTTGCCCGTCATGCCCATCGACAGGGTCAGAGCTGCGTCGCGTCCGAGGATGCTGTCGTTGGCCGTCAGCGTCGGTCCGTCGATCGGTCCCGGAATGCGCGCTGCGCGTGAGGAGACGACGAGGCGCGAACGGGGGTACGCCATAGCCAGCGGGTCGTCGCTCATACCCGTGTCGCGGCGGAAGTCGCCACTGCCGAAAGCGAGACGGAAGGTCGACTCTGCACGGGCGATCTCCGTCGCGGCTTCGAGGCCCATCGCGGACTCGACCAGTGCCAGGATCGGAGTGCCGGGTGCCAGGCGAGCAGCTGTGGCCTCGACCTGACCGCCACTCTCGGTCTTCGCGAGCATGACGCCGACCAGTCCGGGCAGACCGGACAACGCGGCGAGGTCATCGGCCCAATACGGCGTCGTTGCATCGTTGATGCGTACCCACGCAGAGTTTCCTTCGCCGAGCCACTGCACGACGGCCTCGCGCGCGGCCGGCTTCTTGGCCGGAGCGACTGCGTCCTCGATGTCGAGGATGACGGCATCGACTCCCGACGCGACGGCGTCGCCGAAGGTCTCGGGCTTGGTGGCCGGCACCAGCAGCCAGGACCGGGCTCGGTCCGGGGCAACGCCGGATGCCACAGGTGTGTCCATGAAAGTTGTCACGTCATGCTCCTCGAGTGAAGTGGGGCACCCCAAGCCTGATCGATTCAGTGAGTCAGCGCCAGCTTCTGTACATAGTGTTCACGAGTGGCGCTACTTCTTCTTGGCCGAACGTCGCACCTGAAGGATTCGAGCGCCGCCCACCATTGCCATCACCAGCGCGCCGGCGATCGCGGCCAGCAACATGCTGATGCCGAGGGGCAGATCGAGCTGCCACGCGAAGATCTGGACCGTGACGGAGTCGAGATTCTGCACGATGAACACCAGCAGGATCACCAGGACCACAGCTCCGACCACCAGGCCGGTCCACAGGGCGGCGGTGCGAGTGTGGGCGATATCGGTCGGAGCGGCAGCCTGTCGCTCGGGAACGAACTCGGGATCGGGAGCGGAATGGCCGTCCGAATCCGGAGTCGTGATCGGAGCGAGGTCGCCCGAGGCGCTGTGCTCGCCGGGGTGCGCTGCGCCCGATTTGTCCAGCGATGTCTCGCGATTGTCGTCAGCTCTGGTGGCCATGTCCATGATCCTTCCGCACGTGAAGGCCGAATGCACGTGCATCCGGCCACGACCTCGATACCCATCGGATAACGGACGGAAACAGTCGCGAATAGGACTGCGAGGCGATGGGGTGGACAATGGAGGAATGCAGTGTCACCGAAAGATGTGGGGTGGAGTA
>NZ_LVCU01000240.1:0-7665 GCF_001647185.1 Rhodococcus sp. EPR-147 | reverse complement strand
ATGCCGTCGCGCCACCTCGCCGACCTGGACAAAGAGGGTCTGCGGGATGCGGTGAAGGCGCTCGGTCTACCTGCGTTTCGCGCCGATCAGCTGGCCCGGCACTACTACGGGCGTCTCGAGGCCGACACCACCAAGATGACCGATCTTCCGGCCGAGGCCCGCGAAAAGGTCGGTGCCGATCTCTTCCCCACGCTGCTGACGCCGATCAAGCACCTGGCATGTGATGACGGTGACACTCGCAAGACCCTGTGGAAGGCCAACGACGGGACCTTGCTCGAGAGCGTTCTGATGCGGTACCCGGATCGGGCCACTCTGTGCATCTCCAGTCAGGCCGGCTGCGGAATGGCCTGTCCCTTCTGCGCGACCGGCCAAGCGGGTCTGACGAGGAACCTGTCGACGGCCGAGATCGTCGACCAGGTACGTTCGGCTGCAGCCGACCTGCGCGACGGCGTGGTCCACGGGGGTGAAGGTCGACTGTCGAACGTGGTCTTCATGGGGATGGGCGAGCCCCTGGCGAACTACAAGAGGGTCGTCTCCGCGGTGCGCAAGATCGTCTCGCCCGCACCCGACGGACTCGGTCTCTCGCAGCGCTCGGTGACGGTGTCGACGGTCGGTCTGGCACCGGCAATCCGCAAGCTGGCCGACGAGGGACTGTCGGTGACGCTGGCGGTGTCGTTGCACACGCCCGACGACGAACTCCGCGACACGCTGGTGCCCGTGAACAACCGTTGGTCGGTGGCAGAGGTGTTGTCGGCGGCAAGGTACTACGCAGACCAGACCGGTCGTCGTGTCTCGATCGAGTACGCAATGATCCGAGACGTCAACGACCAGCCGTGGCGAGCAGACATGCTGGGCAAGAAGCTGCACAAGGCACTCGGCTCACGAGTTCACGTGAACCTGATCCCACTCAATCCGACTCCGGGTAGCGAATGGGACGCCAGCCCGAAGCCGGTGGAGCGAGAGTTCGTCCGACGGGTGATTGCGCAGGGCGTCTCGTGCACCGTCCGAGACACCCGCGGTCAGGAGATCGCCGCAGCGTGCGGTCAGCTGGCAGCCGAGAACTGACTCGGTTGCTAGCGGGGCTTGCGGCGGACGACGATGTCTCGCACCACGAGCCCGACCAGCATCGCTGCGAATCCGATCAACCACAGATCCTCGACCTTGCCGGTGTGGTTGCCGATCATCATGAACAGCAGGAACACGGCTACGACGATGGCGGCCACCCGCATCGCGCGATTCGATTCACCACTCCACCCCCACTCGGCGGACGGCACGTCCGGCACCTCGTTGCGGGTATCGACGACCGGGTCGTACGAAGCGGATTCCAGTTCGGTATTTGCCACCGGTCGGTCCTCTCGGGTGATGAATTCTCGAAGTCGTACTTCACGAGGCGTCGAGCCTGCGCGTTCGGACAATATTGGCATACGACCGCCCGTCGTAGCCATCAGGGTTGTGTGCTCACCCGGCGCGACTGCCGACTTCGGTGAGAGACTGCGGCGGTGACGTCCGAGCGCCTTCCGCATCCACTGACCCAGTTTCCGCTGAGCTACCCCCGAGACATGGTGGGGTACGGCCGCACGCCGCCGCACGCCCAGTGGCCGGGTCAGGCCAACATCGCCGTCCAGTTCGTCCTCAACTACGAGGAGGGTGCGGAGAACAACGTCCTCGACGGTGACACCAAATCCGAGACGTTCCTCTCGGAAATGATCGGGGCACAAGCCTTTCCGAATCGGCACATGAGCATGGAGTCGCTGTACGAGTACGGCTCGAGGGCAGGCGTGTGGCGGGTGCTGCGGGCGTTCGAGAAGCGCGACCTACCCCTGACGGTGTTCGCTGTCGCGAAGGCCATGGCACGAAACCCGGAAGTGGTTGCCGCACTGTCGGAATTGGGTCACGAGATCGCCTGCCACGGTCTGCGGTGGCTGTCCTACCAGCAGATCGACGAGAACGTCGAGCGCGAGCACATGGCCGAGGCCGTGGCCATCCTTCAGGGCCTCACCGGCTCGGCCCCGCTCGGGTGGTACACCGGACGTGACTCTCCGAACACCCGGTCGCTCGTCGTCGAGCACGGCGGCTTCGTGTACGACTCGGATTCCTACGCCGACGATCTTCCCTACTGGGAGAAGGTCTCTCGTGGCTCCGAGATCGTCGATCACCTGGTGGTGCCGTACACCCTCGATACCAACGACATGCGTTTCGCGTCGCCCGGAGGGTTCTCGACCGGAGACGAGTTCTACGCGCATCTACGGGACGCGTTCGACGTGCTGTACGCCGAGGGGGAGAACGGCAGCCCCAAGATGCTCTCGGTCGGACTGCACTGCAGGCTGGTGGGCAGACCGGCTCGTATCGCCGCCCTCGAGCGTTTTCTCGATCACGTTCAGTCTCACGACAAGGTGTGGGTGGCCAAGCGAATCGACATCGCCGAGCACTGGCGCGCAGTGCACCCACCCTCCTCCTGACTCAGCGCGGCGACCGGCACGCCGACGCCAGCGCCGTCAGATAGCGGTCGGTGAACAGGGCCTGCACCCGCTTGCCCACCGGACCGCCGAGCCTGGTGTACCAGCGGCCGGGGTTCGAGAACGCGGTGATGTGCGCGGAGACCGTCCCGTCCTCGGGGGAGTAGTCGACGTAGAAGAGTTCCTCGCCGGACTCGGGATGGCCGTCCAGGGTGCCGTAGGCGAAGCCCTGTCGGTTGGCTTCGTCGATGACGTAGACGACACGGCAGGGGATGCGGACGGGCCCGAGCGTGAGAACGACCACGGCGTCGGGGACGGCGTTGTCGGCGTCGGAATGGACCTTCAGTCCGGTGCCGCGGTGCATGTCCCAGCGCATCAGCGTGTCGGCTGCGGCCACGAAGTCCTCGAGTCCGGATCCGATCACCCGCGATTTCTCGACGTGGTGGTAGCCGGACGGGAGCCTGCCGCTCGTTGCTCCTACGTCGACGTAGTTGAACGATGCCGCGC
Organism: Rhodococcus sp. EPR-147; assembly: GCF_001647185.1. Lineage (NCBI taxonomy): Bacteria > Bacillati > Actinomycetota > Actinomycetes > Mycobacteriales > Nocardiaceae > Rhodococcus > Rhodococcus sp. EPR-147. The sequence goes on along the minus strand of NZ_LVCU01000240.1, from coordinate 4,702 downwards.
GATACTTCGAGACGTCCATGCCCTCCAGCGTGCCAGCTACGGCGGCACATAGGGGTTTCTCAGCCTCGGTAGGCAACAATGGACCGGTGCCAGACCATCGTGAGCGAACGACCTCCTCGGATCGTCCCGAGCCGATTCGAGTGTTGCTGTTGGGCAGCACCGGCTCGATCGGAACCCAAGCGCTCGACGTCATCGCCACCGACCCCGACCGTTTCGTCGTCGTCGGTCTTGCTGCGGGCGGTGGAAACATCGAGCTACTTCGCCGTCAGATCGCCGAGACCGGTGCTCGACGCGTGGCCGTGGCCGACCCCGCCGCTGCCGCCGAGCTCGACTTTCCCGGGGTTCTGAGCGGGCCGCGCGCGGTCACCGAGCTCGTCGAGTCCACGCAGGCGGACGTGGTGCTCAACGCACTGGTGGGCTCGCTCGGTCTCGAGCCGACGTTGGCGGCGTTGAAGACCGGAGCGCGGCTGGCGTTGGCGAACAAGGAATCTCTGGTCGCCGGCGGGGAACTGGTGCTCGCTGCCGCCGCACCGGGACAGATAGTTCCGGTGGACTCGGAGCACTCGGCGCTGGCGCAGTGCCTGCGCAGTGGCCACCGAAGCGAGGTGGATCGACTGATCCTGACCGCATCGGGCGGACCGTTCCGTGGGTGGAGCGAAGCGGAACTGAAGTCGGTGACGCCTGCCCAGGCCGCGGCTCATCCGACCTGGTCGATGGGTCCGATGAACACGTTGAACTCGGCAACCTTGGTCAACAAGGGCCTCGAGTTGATCGAAGCGCATCTGCTGTTCGGGGTGCCGTACGACAAGATCGACGTCACCGTGCATCGGCAATCCATCGTCCATTCGATGGTGACGTTCGTGGACGGATCCACCATTGCCCAGGCCAGCCCGCCGGACATGAAGCTTCCGATCGGGTTGGCGCTCGGGTGGCCCGATCGAGTTCCCGATGTTGCGCGTGCACTCGATTTCACTTCAGCGTTCTCCTGGGACTTCGAGCCACTCGACGATCGAGTGTTCCCCGCCGTGCAGCTGGCCCGCGAGGCCGGAATCATGGGCGGGTGCACGACGGCGGTGTACAACGCGTCCAACGAGATCGCGGCCGAGGCGTTCCTCGCCGGGCGCATCGAGTTCCCGCAGATAGTGCAGACGGTGCGCGCCGTCGTCGATGACGGCAGTGGACAATGGTCGACGGTGCCGACCGACGTGGACGACGTCCTCGCGGCGGATTCCTGGGCTCGCGCACATGCGAGTGAGCTCCTGAAACAGAAGGGCCTCTGAGTTACATGCTGTTCGCTCTGGGTGTGGTGCTGTTCGCCGTCGGCATCGGTGTGTCGATCGCGCTGCACGAGGCAGGACACATGTGGACCGCGAAAGCGCTCGGCATGAAAGTCCGCCGGTACTACATCGGGTTCGGCCCCAAGATCTTCTCCTTCCGACGCGGCGAGACCGAATACGGCCTCAAGGCAATTCCGGCCGGCGGATTCTGCGACATCGCCGGAATGACGGCGATCGACGAGCTCGCACCCGACGAGGTCGAGCGCGCGATGTATCGCCAGAAGACGTGGAAGCGGATCGTCGTCATGGTCGGCGGCATCGCGATGAACTTCGTACTGGGAATCGTGCTGATCTATGCGCTCGTTCTCGGGTGGGGCACGCCCGATCGGGTCACTCCGACCACGACTGTCCAGGGTGTCGGCTGCGTCGGAACGACGCAGACACCGGACGGTGAGATCGCCGATTGCTCGGGTGACGGTCCGGCCGCCGCGGCAGGGCTGCGTGAGGGCGACATCATCACAGCGGTGGACGGCACCCCCACGGAGGTCTGGTCGGATGCGGTTCTTGCCATTCAGGCCTCCACCGGCTCGGTCGAGCTGACAGTGGATCGCAACGGTGCTTCGCAGACCATCACCGTCCCGGTCACACAGGTTCAGCGATACGTCGTCGATCCCGACACCGGAGCGAGGGAATCGACGACGGTCGGGGCGGTGGGTGTCACCGGGGGTCCGCCACCGAACATCACGTACAACCCGATCGAGGCGGTGCCGGAGACGTTCGCTTTCACCGGCGACATCTTCGTACAGACCGGCAAGGCACTCGTGCAACTGCCGACCAAGGTGCAGGCGCTGTGGGAGTCGATCTTCGGCGGTGAGCGTGGCCTCGACACCCCGATGAGCGTCGTCGGTGCCAGTGTCATCGGTGGTCAGGCAGCGGAGACGGAGAACTGGGCGACGTTCATCGGGTTGCTCGCGTCGTTGAATTTCTTCCTCGGGGCGTTCAACCTCGTGCCGCTGTTGCCGCTCGACGGTGGCCACATCGCCGTGACCATCTACGAGCGCATTCGCAACATCTTCCGAAACCGCCGTGGCCTACCGGACGGCGCGCCGGTGGACTACATGAAGCTGATGCCGGTCACTTACGTGGTCATCGTCGTTTTCATCGGGTTCTCCTTGTTGACACTCACGGCGGACATCGTCAACCCGATTCAATTGTTCTAAGTAGACTCGTCAGTCGTAGCTAGGAAAGAAGGCCACTGTGTCCGTGTCAGTCGGATTGGGAATGCCGGCACCGCCGGTACCGGTACTCGCGCCGCGTCGAAAGACCAGGCAGCTCCAGGTCGGGTCGGTGGGAGTGGGCAGCGACAGCCCCATCTCGGTGCAGTCCATGTGCACCACCAAGACCCACGACATCAACGCCACTCTGCAGCAGATCGCCGAACTGACGGCGTCGGGCTGCGACATCGTGCGTGTGGCATGCCCCACACAGGACGACGCGGATGCGCTGTCGATCATCGCCAAGAAGAGTCAGATTCCGGTGATCGCCGACATCCACTTCCAGCCCAAGTACATCTTCGCCGCGATCGATGCAGGATGCGCCGCTGTGCGCGTCAACCCGGGGAACATCAAGGAATTCGACGGCCGGGTCAAGGAAGTCGCCAAGGCCGCCGGTGACGCGAACATTCCGATCCGCATCGGCGTCAATGCCGGTTCGCTCGATCCTCGCCTGATGAAGAAGTACGGCAAGGCGACACCGGAGGCCCTCGTGGAGTCCGCGCTGTGGGAGGCGGGTCTGTTCGAGGAACACGGATTCGGTGACATCAAGATCTCCGTCAAGCACAACGACCCCGTCATCATGGTCGCCGCGTACGAGCAGCTGGCCGCGCAGTGCGACTACCCGCTGCACCTCGGTGTCACCGAGGCCGGCCCCGCTTTCCAGGGCACCATCAAATCCTCGGTGGCCTTCGGCGCACTGCTGTCTCGTGGAATCGGCGACACCATCCGCGTGTCCCTGTCGGCTCCGCCGGCCGAGGAGATCAAGGTCGGTAACCAGATTCTGCAGTCGCTCAACCTGCGTCCCCGCAAGCTCGAAATCGTCTCCTGCCCGTCGTGCGGACGCGCGCAGGTCGACGTGTACACCCTCGCCGACGAGGTCACCGCAGGCCTGGAGGGCATGGAAATTCCGCTGCGCGTTGCCGTCATGGGATGCGTCGTCAACGGTCCGGGCGAGGCGCGCGACGCCGACCTCGGCGTGGCGTCGGGCAACGGCAAGGGCCAGATCTTCGTCAAGGGCAAGGTCATCAAGACCGTGCCCGAGGCGCAGATCGTGGAGACCTTGATCGAGGAAGCAATGCGCATCGCCGAGGAATTCGAGAAGGATGAGACCGCAGACGGCGGCGCTCCGGTGGTGACGGTCAGCTGAGCAGGATCGATCCGGTCGGTGTCCGGTTTGCCGCTCTGCCACCGAGGGAACAGGTTCTCTGGAATGATTCGCTACACGCTCGGTCGGTGTGTATGCGGTAGGTGGGTCAGGAGGTCGGCAGGTGCTCAAGCTCCTCGGTGCGAAGCCTCTCGGTAATCGGGACGTTGCGCATGTCTTACGGGTGCTCGATGCCGACCCGGTTGCCACCTGCATGGTCGCCGCGAGGGTGCAGGAATCCGGACTGGATCCGAGGTCGTTTCACGGTGAGATGTGGAGCCGGGGCGGACCGGACGAGTCATTGTGCTTCTACGGAGCCAACCTCGTCCCTCTGCTCGGATCGAGTGACGATCTGCGGTCGTTCGCCGACCGCGCGTGCCGCGGTCCACGGCTGTGTTCCTCACTGGTCGGACGAGCCGAACTGACACTGCCGCTGTGGGAGATGCTCGAAACCGACTGGGGCCCGGCCCGGGAAGTTCGTGGTGAGCAACCGCTGCTGGCCACGTCGGTCCGATCGTCGGTCACCCCCGATCCACACGTACGTCTCGTTCGCCCAGAGGAACTGGACGTGTATCTGACTGCGGCCGTGGCCATGTTCATCGAGGAAGTCGGAGTCGACCCGAGGCAGAACGACGGCGGCCGCGGATACCGGCGACGGATCTCGAGTCTGATTGCCGCGCAGCGTGCGTGGGCTCGATTCGAGGACGGTCGGGTGGTGTTCAAGGCCGAGATCGGGTCGCAGTCGGCGACGGTGGGGCAGATCCAGGGGGTATGGGTTCACCCCGATCGGCGTGGGCACGGTCTCGGTGCGTCCGGTACCGCAGCGGTGGTGAATTCGGTGGTCCGCCAGGGCCGCACCGCAAGCCTCTACGTCAACAGTTTCAACTACGTCGCCAGACGGGCGTACGCGAAGATCGGTCTGACCCAGGTGGCGACCTTCACGACCGTGCTCCTCGACTAGATCGGCCGTCGCTCGAACGGGTTGTGCCGAACCGCGATTCGTTGCC
>NZ_LVCU01000239.1:0-7760 GCF_001647185.1 Rhodococcus sp. EPR-147 | reverse complement strand
GTCGCAGCCGTCGTTGCTGCCGCCCTCGCCGGATGTACCCCCAAGCCCGACGGCCCGGAGCCGGCTGCCCAGGCATTTCTCGCCGCGTTCGAGTCCAACGACATCGCCGCCGCGGCCGCGGACACCGACAAGCCCGACGCGGCGGCCACGGCACTGACCGAGGCGTGGACCAATCTTCAGGCCGAGGCTCTAAAAGCGGAGACGACGTCGGTGCAGGTCGACGGTGACACCGCCACAGTCGGCTACACCTACACGTGGCAGCTGCCGAAGGATCGGGTGTGGACGTACGACGGTCAGCTGAACATGGGTCGCAGCGAGGGCGAGTGGGTGGTGCGCTGGACGGCGTCGGACATCCATCCCAAGCTCGGTGACACCCAAACGATGTCCTTGAGATCCACGGCGGCTCCGCGCGCACGAGTCAACGAGCGCTCCGGGACCGACGTGTTGGTGCCCGGGGTGGTGCACCGAATCGAATTCGACGCGGCCGATGCGAACAATGTGGTTGCCTCGGCGACGGCGCTGTCGACATTGCTGACACCGTTCGATGCGTCCATCACCGCGCAGTCCATCGTCGAATCCGCCACCTCTGTCGACGGCGACTATCCGGTGGCGTTGCTTCGAGACAGTGACTACCAGCCGATCTCGGCCGCGCTGACCGAGATCCCGGGAGTGACCGCATCGGACGAATCGGATCTGGTGTCCACCGACCCCACGTTCGCGCCGGACCTGGTCGGCCAGGTCAAGAAGGCCGTCATCGACGAGGTCGACGGCAAGGCGGGGTGGAGTGTGGTCACCACGAATCGCAACGGCGTCGACATCGATGTCCTCACCGACACTCCTCCGGAGCCCTCTCCGTCGTTCTCCATCAGTCTCGATCGCAACATTCAGGTCGCGGCGCAGCGTGCGGTGAACGCACGCACCGAGCAGGCGATGACGGTGGTCATCCAGCCGTCCACCGGGGCGATTCTGGCGGTGGCACAGAACCCGGCTGCCGATCGGGACGGACCGGTCGCGTCGGCCGGCCTCTACCCACCCGGATCGACCTTCAAGATCATCACCGCCGGTGCCGCCATCTCGAGCGGACTCGCGTCTCCGGGCAGCACCGTCCCGTGTCCTGGTCGGATCGTGATCGGTGAGCGCAGTGTGCCCAACTACAACGAGTTCGCATTGGGTGACGTGACGATGAGTACTGCGTTCACCCGCTCGTGCAACACCTCGTTCGCCAAGCTGGCCAGCGAGATGGCACCGGATGCATTGACCGTGGCGGCATCTCAGTTCGGCGTCGGGCCGGACTACGACGTCGTCGGGCTGCCTACCGATTCCGGTTCGGTGCCCCCGGCCGAGGAGCTCGTCCAGCGCACCGAGGACGGATTCGGTCAGGGCCGAGTGGTCGTGTCGACGTTCGGTATGGCCCTGGCCGCCGCGACGGTGGCCCATGGCTCGACGCCGGTGCCGAACCTCCTGGTCGGACGCGACACCGTCATCACGGGAGAGCATCCGCAAATCGAGCCTGCGATGGTCGACGGGCTGCGCGGGATGATGCGTTCGGTGGTCACCAGCGGTACGGCCGAGCGCATCGCAGACCAGGGCGAGGTGTACGGCAAGACAGGCGAAGCAGAGGTCGACGGCGGCTCGCACTCGTGGTTCGTCGGCTACCGCGGAGACATCGCCTTAGCCACCCTCGTGGTGCGGGGCGGCAGCTCGGACAATGCGGTCGCGGTGACCCGAGAGATGTTCGAGCAACTGCCCCCCGGGTACTGACCGCTCGGGTACTGACCGCTCGGCGGTGTGCCCGGTTCAGGAGGGCAGCACACCGAGTCGACGGCAGGCCACCACGGCTTCGTATCGAGTGTGCGATTCGGTTTTGCGCATCACGCTGCGCAGGTACGACTTGACGGTCTCGGCACCGATCGACAAACGCGCGGCGACCTCGATGTTGGTGCAGCCCAGGGCAACCTGTGAGATCACGTCGATCTCTCGTGGTGTCAGCGACTGCGACCCGTCCTGGGTCCGTGGGTCGTGGGGCATCTCCTGGCCGAATGAGGCGGCCAGGCGGGCTGCGACCGCGTCGAGTCTGCGCCGGATCGCCACGTCACCGACAGATCGGGCGAGATCGGACAGTTCCTCGTGGACGCTGCGCAGTTCGGCCGTGCGGGAGACATCCGAGTCCAGCATCGAGCGGGTGGTTGCCAGCAGACGGATCCGGCGGTCGACCTCGTCACGCACGGAGATCTCCTGGCCGAGACGCCTGGCGGCGGTCGTCATGATGTCGCCGACGCGGTCTCCGAGGGGTCCGCGTTCGCGTAGGGCCGCGTACATCACTATTCGCGCCACACCGGCAACGACCACCGGCACCGCCAGTATCGATTTGAGGCCCTCGCCGAGTACCGGTCGGTCGAAGTGATGGGTGATCGACATCGACGCGCCGTAATCGCTCACGGCCGCGGGCCTGCGCTGTTCCATGACTCGCCCGCCGAGGCCGGATCTGGGTGGGATGGCGAGTCCGTCCAGGCCTCGGGTTCTGGTTCCGTGGAATTCACTCAGGTACAGGGTCTCCGAGGAGACCTCGCCGCCGAACACGACGGGCACGTCGGACGCCGCTGCCACCTGGCGCAGTTCGGCGCGCAGGGCATCGCCGTCACGGGGTCGCAACAGATTCGAATGGACCACGGAGATTCCTTTCCCGTGTCGGATGCACGAGCGACGAACGTGATCCAGATCATATCCACAACGGCAAGCGCTGTTTCGACTGGCACGGGCCACTGCGCTGCGGTTCGGGGCCGCATACGAGCCGACTACTCTGGACGCCATGTCTGTGACCGCCGAGAGCAAGCCCCGTCAGCCACTCGTACCAGGCGTCGTATCGCCCGTCCTCGCGGTGCCCAAGTCCATCGAGCGCCCCGAATACGCCTGGAAGTCGACCGTGGCCGAAGGCAGTGAGCCCTGGGTCCAGACCCCCGAGGTCATCGAGAAGATGCGAGTGGCGTCGAAGATCGCGGCCAGGGCACTACAGGAAGCGGGCCGGGCGGTAGCACCGGGAATCACCACCGACGAGCTGGACCGGATCGCCCACGAGTACATGATCGATCACGGTGCGTACCCGTCCACGTTGGGCTACCGAGGGTTCCCGAAGTCCTGCTGCACGTCCCTGAACGAGGTCATCTGCCACGGCATCCCGGATTCCACCGTGATCGAGGACGGTGACATCGTCAACATCGACGTCACCGCGTACATCGACGGCGTCCACGGCGACACCAACGCGACCTTCCTGGCCGGCAACGTCTCCGAGGAAGCGCGCCTGCTGGTCGAACGTACGCACGAGGCCACCATGCGTGCCATCAAGGCGGTCAAGCCGGGGCGCGCGCTCAACGTGATCGGCCGCGTCATCGAGTCGTACGCGCACCGGTTCGGCTACGGCGTGGTGGAGGACTTCACCGGCCACGGCATCGGTACCACCTTCCACAACGGTCTCGTCGTTCTGCATTACGACCAGCCGTCGGTGGACACCGTCATCGAGCCGGGTATGACGTTCACGATCGAACCGATGATCAACCTGGGCACGATCAACGCCGAGATGTGGGACGACGGCTGGACGGTGGTCACGCACGACAAGAAGTGGACCGCGCAGTTCGAGCACACCCTCGTGGTCACCGAGACGGGCAGCGAGATTCTGACCCTCCCGTGAGCGGAGCCTGCGGAGTGAATAGAAATACGATGCCGTGAATCCGAAAGGCGCTCTGCTGGTTGCGGGGACGACATCCGACGCAGGCAAGAGTGTGTTGGTTGCCGGGCTGTGTCGGATGTTGGCGAGACGGGGCGTGCGGGTTGCTCCGTTCAAGGCGCAGAACATGTCCAACAATTCGGTGGTCACGCTCGATGGCGGTGAGATCGGTCGAGCGCAGGCGATGCAGGCGTCGGCCTGCGGTCTCGAGCCGAGTGTCCGCTTCAATCCGGTGTTGCTGAAACCGGGGAGTGACCGGACCTCGCAGCTGGTGGTGCGCGGGCGGGCCGTTGCGCAGGTGAGTGCGAGCAACTACATCGAGCATCGGCAGTCGTTGCGCGCTGTGGTGGCAGACGAATTATCCTCTCTGCGCGAGGAATTCGATGTGGTGATCTGCGAGGGGGCGGGCTCGCCCGCCGAGATCAATCTGCGCGCCACGGACCTGGCCAACATGGGGTTGGCGACGGCGGCGTCTCTTCCGGTGATCGTGGTGGGGGATATCGATCGAGGGGGAGTGCTGGCTCATCTGTTCGGCACCGTTGCGGTGCTGTCTCCGGGGGATCAGGCGCTCGTCGCCGGGTTCGTGATCAACAAGTTCCGCGGTGATCCTGCTCTGCTGGCACCCGGTCTCGATCAGTTACGCGCGTTGACGGGACGTCCGACGTACGGTGTCGTTCCCTTCGCGGACGGATTGTGGATGGATGCCGAGGATTCACTCGGAACCGTTCCCGATGCTCCGGTGGGGCGGCCGCGTGCACCGCACGGCTCGCAGTGGTTGCGCGTCGCTGCGGTGCGTTTGCCGAGAATCTCCAACACCACCGATGTCGAGGCGTTGGCCTGCGAGCCCGGGGTGTCGGTCCACTGGGTCACCGAGCCGTCCCGGCTCGAGGATGTGGATCTGGTGGTCGTTCCGGGCAGCAAGTCCACCGTGTCGGACCTGGAGTGGTTGCGGCGCACCGGTCTTGCCGATGCGATCGCGGCACGCGGGGCTGCGGGCCTTCCGGTTCTGGGGATCTGCGGTGGCTATCAGATGTTGGGCCGAACGATCGACGACACCGTCGAATCCGGAGCGGGGGCAGTCCGGGGTCTCGGTCTGCTCGATCTCGACATCGAGTTCGCAGCCGACAAGGTACTCGCGCAGGTGGCGGGGCAGTCGATACAGTTCGGCCCGAATCCCGTGTCGGGCTACGAGATTCACCACGGCAGGGTCGCGCGAAACGGCGACGACGCCTTGTCGACCACCGCGTCGGGTATCGCCGAAGGCAGCCTACGCGGCAGCGTTCTGGGTACCCACTGGCACGGATTGCTCGAGTCCGACGATTTCCGTCGTTCCCTGCTCACCTGGGTGGCAGAGAAGTCGGGTCGTACGGGATTCGAGGTGGCACCCGACACGTCGGTCGCGGCACTGCGGGAGCAGCAGTTGGATCTGTTGGCCGATCTGGTGGAAGACAACCTCGACGTCGACGCCGTACTCGACCTCATCGAGCACGGCGTCGATCCGGGCCTCGACACCATTGTCACGCAGTTGCTTTGAGCAGACCGAACCAGCTGGCCGCAGACAGTATCGCCGTGATGGTCAACGGAATGACGACCAGTAGCAGAATTCGCGGTGTGTCGGTGAAGAAATCGCCGACGTTGGGCCACCAGTTCTGCCAGGTCACGAGTACAGATCCGCCGCCGAAGACTACGAGCGCTGCGAGTCCGAGGGTGAACAATCCGTTGGTGCGGAACCGTCGATCCACGACGCCGATGAATGCACCGAAGCCGCCGAGGAGCAGCATGACGGTAACGAGTGCGGCCCACTGCACCAACGGATTGTCTGTCGCGTACCGAGCGATGCCGAACATTCGCAGTTTCAGGCCGAATCCATCCGTGGCTGCTTCGATCAAGGACAGCACGTAGATGATCGTGCCGAATGCAATCGACTGGCATACACCTACCAACGCTGTGGCGGTGAGGAATTCGCGGCGAGTGATGCTCAGACCCAGGGCATAGGGAAAGCACTGAGTGATCGCGGTGATGTAGAACGCCATGGCGAATCCATAGATCGAGAAGACGCTACCGGTGAAGTTGTATTCGGAGTCTGTGGTCGGGATGACCAGAAATATGCCGAAGGTGATCACGAAGGCAATCGCGAGAACCGCCATCGGCCACACGAATGTCGTTGCCCACGAAGTGTTGTGGATGCGAGCTACGTTCAGTATCCGTTTCATGACAACGCCTCCTCGGCGGTGGTGCGTTCGATGATCAACTGCTGCAGTGGAACAGCTTCGATGGTGAGCCCTGCGGCTCGGCCGTCGGATCTCTGCTGAGCAGTCAGTCGGGCGTCGATCGTCGTTCGTACGCTCGGTCCAAGAGCGGAGCGGTGCAGGGTCCGGTGAGCAGCGGCGAACGCGTCGACAGCCGGCGCAGGACCGGTGATCTCGAACGCGCTCTCGCGCAGGGTATCCGACTCGTCGTCGAGCACGATCCTGCCCTTGTCGATGAGGATCACGTGTTCGATGAGATCGCTGACCTCATCGATGAGGTGAGTGGACAGAACCACGGTCCTGGGGTGCTCGGCGTAGTCGGCCAGCAATCTGTCGTAGAACAGGTGTCGCGAGACCGCGTCCAGTCCCAAGTAGGGCTCGTCGAAAAAGGTCAGTGGTGCACGCGACGCGAGTCCGATGACGATTCCGAGAGCCGACGTCATTCCTCGCGAGAGCTTCTTGATCTTGCGGCCGAGGGGCAGGTCGAAGTCGCGCAGCAACTCGGCGGCGAAGTCGCCGTCCCAGTGTGGTAGGACATGTGACGCGTGCGAGACGGCGTGCTTGACCTTGAGATCGTCGGGATACTTCTGGCTTTCCTTGACGAAGCACACGTGACCGAGCGCGTGAGGGTTTTCCCACGGACGTTGTCCGAACACCGAGATGTCCCCGGCGCTCTGGCGCATTTGAGCCGTCATCATCTGCATGACGGTGGTCTTACCCGCGCCGTTGCGGCCGAGGAAGCCGTAGATCTTGTTGCGTTCGATCTCGAAACTCACATCGTCGACCGCGGTGAACGAGCCGAAATTCTTGGTCAGGTGCGTGGCCGACGCAACGATGCTGCTGGGTTCGTCGAACGAGTCGAGGGTGTGGACGCTCATCGTGCTGCCTCCCAGTTGTCGAGCATGGTCTTGAGTTCGTCGACGGTCATGCCGAGCTTGCGAGCCTCGGTGACGAGCGGATCGATGTACTGGCGAGCGAAGAGGTCTCGGCGACGGAATCGAAGAGCGGCCCGAGCGCCTGTGGTCACGAACATTCCGATACCTCGTTTCTTGTAGACGACACCGTCGGCGACGAGCTTGGCGAGTCCCTTTCCTGCGGTGGCCGGGTTGATTCGATGGAATGCGGCCAGTTCGTTGGTCGAGGGGACCTGCTCTTCCTCTGCCAGGGAGCCGTCGATGATCGAGTTCTCGATCATCTCGGCAATCTGCAGGAAGATAGGCCTGCCCTCGTCCATCAGAACCGCCGCCGGTGCGTCGAGGTTGCTTGCCTCAGTGGTTCATTACTCATATAACTAACCATAGAACCGACGCGTGGTCGGCGCAAGAGGCAGTACCGTCGTCCCCATGGAGTTCACGCATGTGAGTGCTGCGGGTGGGCAATGTTCGGTGCGAGTCGCAGGCCCGGACAGCAGGCACGCCGTTCTCTTGCTTCCCGATGCAGGCGATCCGGTGGATGTCTACGACGCCGTCAGTGAACGGTTGCACAATTCGGATCTGAAAACTGTTGCGCTGGAGAGCATCGACGGCATCAGCGACGAGGCAATCCTGACGGTTCTCGACGAGCTGAAGCTGTCGTGGGTGCACCTCGTCGGCAGCGGAGCGGGTGCGGAAACGGCATGGACGTTGGCCGCCAAGACCTTCGGACGCTTCGCAAGTCTGATCGCGGTGAACCGGTGCCACCCCGCGATCGCGGACGAGCAGGGAACCGTACGCGGCGCGGATTGCCCCCCGGTCGAGCTGCCGACGACATTGGTCGTCGGGTCCTCGTTGGGCCGCGCATCCGCCGACGCG
>NZ_LVCU01000238.1:0-14129 GCF_001647185.1 Rhodococcus sp. EPR-147 | reverse complement strand
CCCGAGATCGTGCTCCGCACCAGCCCCTGGTGAACCGGAACTACAGTTCGAGTCCCAGGAGAGCGTTCTCGACCACCTCGGGAAGACCGGGGTGGATCCAGTACTGACCGCGGGCCATGTCCTGGGCGGACAAACCGAAGCTCATGGCCTGGATGAGTGGCTGGATCAACGTGGGGGCCTGTGCGCCGATGATGTGCGCGCCGAGGATCTTCCCGGTGCCCTTCTCGGCGATGATCTTGCACAGACCTTCGCTGTCCTCCATGGCCCAGCCGTAGGCGACATCTCCGTAGTTCTGGACCTTGACGGTGATGTCCAGGCCGGCGTCGCGGGCGTGCTCTTCGGTCATGCCCACCTCGGCGATCTGGGGATCGGTGAACACCGCAGCGGGAACGAACCGATGGTCGTTCTTCCGTAGCGTCGAGGTGTCGCCGTGCCACGCGTCCTGCAGCAGGTTGTACTGAACGACCCGAGCTTCCTGGTTGGCCACATGCTTGAGTTGGTACGGAGACGATACGTCGCCCAGTGCGAACACTCCCTCGGCCGTGGTGCGGCCGAATTCGTCCACCACGATGCGGCCTTCGTCGTCGAGCTCGATGCCTGCCGCAGCCGGATCGAGACGGTCTCCGTTGGGCTCGCGGCCCACGGCGACGAGGAACGCATCGCCGAGGACCTTGGTGCCGTCGGCGAGTTGGACCCCGTGCAACCCGCCCTCGGACAGGGGAGTGGTCTCGCCGGAGTCGAGGTGTACGTCCCACTTGGCGCGGGCGAGCTCGGTGAATCGCTTCGAGATGTCGGCGTCGAGTGCGCGGAGCAAGGTGTCCTTGCGGGCGACGATCGACACCTTGGAGCCGAGAGCCGAGAAGACGTGCGCGAATTCTGCTGCGATGTAACCGGATCCGAGAATCACCAGGTGCTCGGGTAGCTCGCGGAGACGCATCACATCACTGTTGGTGTGGTACGCGACACCCGAATCGGCGATGGCCTGCGGCACCGTCGGACGCGATCCGGCGGCGACGACGATCTGGTCGGCGGTGATCACGGCGCCGGTGCCGGTGTCGATGGTGCGCGGGCCGACGAAGCGCGCGTGACCCTCGAGCAGGGTGAGATTGGGGCTGCCTTCGGCGCGGTAACGCTTGCCGCCCTCCGAGATCGGGTCGATGCGGCCGAAGACGCGATCGACGATGTCCGGCCAGCGCACTGCGTCCACGTGGGCGTCGACACCGTATTTCGAGGAATCGCGTACCGTCCGCGCAACCTCGGCGGCGTAGACGAACATCTTGGTGGGGATGCAGCCGACGTTGAGGCAGGTGCCGCCGAAGGTCGAGTTCTCCTCGATCAGAGCGATCTTCTTGTCTTCGAAGCGCGAATCGGCTATCGAGTTGCCGGATCCGGAGCCGATGATCGCGACGTCGAAATGCTCGGTCATGAAATGTGCCCGCTCTCGGTGTGGTCCTTGCCCGACGCGTGGTCGGTGCTCTCGCTTCGGTGCAACCACTCGATCCACTCGTCCATTTCCTCGAAGGCCCGAGCGCGTGGAGTCTCGGTGGACAGGAAGACGTCGTGGCGGGCTCCCTCGATGGGCACGATCGTGGTGCGGTCGCCCAGGCAGCCCGCCCAGCGCGCGATCTGGCGAACGTCGAGTACGGCGTCTGCGGCGTCGACTGCGGAGCTGTATCGGCGCGAGAAGTGCGTCACCTTGGAGCGCAGAATCAGTGCGGGGATACCGATGTCGAGGCCGCGATGAAGTTCGGCGTGTCCGTGGCGGACGGCGCGAATCCACCCGAAGGTGATGGGGAAGCCGGCCAGGGGCTTCCAGTCGAGGTCGTAGTCCCACTCGCCGTTTTCCGATGCCGCGAGCGACAACCCGTACGTATCGAGCCCGCCGCCGGGAACCTGTGCCTTGGACCGGAACCTGCCGATGACGTCGATCGCGGCGGTACCGACGCTGCGGATGGCAGGTGGGCCCTGCAGATCGAACCACGGGCTGTTGAGGACCACACCCGACAGGCCCAGCCCGGCCGATCCGCCCTCCTGACGGTTGAGACGGTTCAGCCATAGCGGCAGTACGAGGCCGCCGGTCGAGTGCGCCATGAGTAGGACCGGGGCACCCGGGCGTTCCGTGCGGACCAGGGCGAGAGCCTCGTTCAGCTCGGCGTCGTACATCGCCAGATCGGTCACGAAGTGTGCGGTCTGGCCCTCGCGGCGCGAGCGTCCGCATTTACGCAGGTCCAGGGCGTAGAAGGCGTATCCCTGCGCTGCGAAGTGCTCGGCGATGTGGCGCTGGAAGAAGTAGTCGGTGAACCCGTGGACGTAGATCACCGAACGCTCGAAGTTGGCGGCACCGGGCGGTTGGTACCGCACGAGAGTGGCCTCGACCTGCCCTTCGCCGTCCGGATCGTTGCCGAGTGGAATGGTCGTCTGTTCGTAGCCGTCGCCGAGGACGTCGGGCACCCAGGTAGTCACAGATCACAACTGTAGTGGGCACCGCGGGCGGCGTCCGAGGAGCACAATCGGAACCGGGTTGACGTGGTGTCCGACGGGGTAGGCCCAGCTAGTAACCTGACCGCATCGGGTGAAGTAGCCCTCTACAGCAGAGTTCTCCGGTCGATACCGCCACCGGCCGAGACCTCCACAGACAAGGAAGTCGATTCTCCAGTGTCCAAAGATGAGCAGGGTAAGCGGATCAAGACCGACGTCGTTCTGGTCGGTGCCGGAATCATGAGCGCCACCCTCGGTGCGCTGCTCCGTCAGCTCGAGCCGAACTGGTCGATCGACGTCTACGAGCGGCTCGACGCGGCCGCAGCCGAGAGCAGCGACGCGTGGAACAACGCGGGCACCGGCCACTCGGCACTGTGCGAACTGAACTACACGCCGCAGAACAAGGACGGCAGCGTCGATATCGCCAAGGCGCTCAACGTCAACGAGCAGTTCCAGGTGTCGCGTCAGTTCTGGGCACACGGCATCGAGACCGGTGTGCTCTCCGACGCCAAGAACTTCATCAACCCCATTCCGCACGTGAGCTTCGTGCACGGGGCCGAGAACGTGAAGTACCTCCGTGCGCGGTACGAGGCGCTCGTGGGCAACCCACTGTTCGCAGGCATGGAGTACATCGACTCCGAGGACGAGTTCTCGGCGCGACTGCCGTTGATGGCCAAGGGCCGTGACTTCTCCGATCCCGTGGCCCTGAACTGGAGTCAGGAAGGCACCGACGTCGACTTCGGTGCGCTCACCAAGCAACTGCTGAACTACCTGTCGTCCGCGGGCGGCACAGTGCACTTCGGACACGATGTGCGCAACATCACCAAGCAGTCCGACGGCAGCTGGGACGTCAAGGTCGCCAACCAGCGCACCGGCGTCAAGAAGACCGTCAACGCCAAGTTCGTGTTCGTCGGCGCAGGCGGCGGCGCACTGCACCTGCTGCAGAAGTCCGGAATCGCGGAGATCAAGGGATTCGGCGGCTTCCCGGTCAGCGGCGAGTGGTTGCGGTGCACCGATCCGGCTCTGATCGAGCAGCACTCGGCCAAGGTGTACGGCAAGGCTTCGGTCGGTGCTCCGCCGATGTCGGTCCCGCACCTCGACACCCGCGTGATCAACGGCCAGCAGGGTCTGCTGTTCGGCCCGTACGCCGGCTGGTCGCCCAAGTTCCTCAAGCAGGGCAAGATCACCGACCTGCCCACCTCGGTGAAGCCCGGAAACCTGATGTCGATGCTCGGGGTCGGTGTGACCGAACTCGGACTCGTCAAGTATCTGGTCAGTGAACTGGCTCAGTCGCAGGCAGATCGTGTCGAGACGCTGCGCGAGTTCGCGCCCTCGGTGCTCGGCGAGAACTGGGAGCTGGTCACCGCGGGTCAGCGCGTCCAGGTGATCCGCAAGAAGGGTCGCGGCGGTGTGCTCGAGTTCGGCACCGCTGTGGTCAACGCAGCGGACGGCACCATCGCCGGACTGCTCGGTGCCTCTCCCGGCGCATCCACCGCCGTTCCGGCCATGCTGGACGTGCTGCAGCGGTGCTTCGGTGACAAGTACGACGCGTGGCAGCCCAAGCTCAAGGAAATGGTCCCGTCGCTGGGGGTCAAGCTGGCGCAGAACAGCTCGTTGTTCGACGAGGTCTGGGGCTGGACGTCCAAGACACTGCAACTGGAAAATGCTCGTGAGCTCGCACAGCCCACGGGTGTGTGATAGCAAAAGGTATGAATACGCAAGCAGCAGCTCTCAAACGATCATGGGCTCTAGACCTGTCCAACAGCACGTTGTACGACCTGTTGAAGCTGCGTGTCGAGGTGTTCGTGGTCGAGCAGGCGTGTGCGTACCCGGAGTTGGACGGGCGTGACCTGCTGACCGAGACACGGCACTTCTGGCTCGAACGGGACGGCGAAGTGGTGTGCACACTTCGCCTGCTCGAGGAGCACGACGACGGCGAGAAGGCGTTCCGTATCGGCCGGCTCTGCACGCAGCGCTCGGCCAGGGGACAGGGCCACACCACGCGAATTCTGCGAGCCGCGCTTGCCGAGGTCGGTTCGGCCCCGTGCCGGATCAACGCTCAGAGCTACCTCGTCGACATGTACGCCAAGCACGGCTTCCTGCCGGACGGTGAGGAAGTTCTCGAGGACGGCATCCCGCACACGCCGATGCGTCGGGGTGGCGGCACCGCCTGGAGCGAGAGCTGACCTCCCTGTAGTACGACAAGAACGAATGCCACACACGGCCCTACCGTGTGTGGCATTCGTTCGTTCGGCGGTAGTGTTCCGTTCGAAGTCGGTCGCGGAGAAGTCCTGTGTCAATCAGGCGCGGTCCCGCCACTGTGTTCAGGAGAATCTTCGCTCGAGATTCCCCTGTCAGCCAGATCGCCGCTCGGCTTCGCGTATCTCGACCGAACGTCCGGCGCGGAACTCCGGGCACGAAGGGAATTGGCTGTGCAGCGAAGTGGGAGTGTTCCCGAACCGGGATATCCGTTCAGTGCGATCGTCGGTCAGGATCAGCTGAGGTTGTCGCTGATTCTGTGTGCCGTGCACCCCGGTATCGGCGGTGTACTGGTGCGAGGAGAGAAGGGCACCGCGAAATCGACGGTGGTGCGCGCACTCGCGGCACTGCTGCCCGCCGTGGAAGACGAGGACGGCTCGCGTCCGGCGAAGCTCGTCGAACTTCCGGTGGGGGCAACGGAGGACCGAGTGGTGGGGTCCATCGACCTCGAGAAGGTTCTGCGCGACGGCGAACGTGCGTTTCAACCCGGTCTGCTCGCGGCTGCGCACCGTGGTGTTCTCTACGTCGACGAAGTGAATCTGCTGCACGATCACCTGGTCGACGTGTTGCTCGACGCGGCCGCGATGGGTCGGGTGCATGTCGAGCGTGACGGAGTCTCTCATTCTCACCCAGCGCAATTCGTTCTCGTGGGCACGATGAATCCCGAGGAGGGCGAGCTTCGCCCGCAGCTGCTCGACCGGTTCGGTCTGGCAGTGGAGGTGACGGCGTCGCGGGACGTGGACGTTCGCATGAACGTCGTCCGCCGCCGGATGAACTACGAGCGTGACCCGCACGCATTCGCCGCCGAGTACCGCAACGAGGACATCGCCGTGGCCGAGCAGATTCTGGCCGCCCGAAAGATTCTCGACGATGTGGTGTTGAGCGACAAGGAACTTCGGCGTATCGCCGCGCTCTGCGCATCATTCGACGTCGACGGTATGCGCGCCGATCTTGTGCTCGCTCGCACCGCATCCGCCCACGCCGCCTGGCGAGGCGCAAGCGACGTGGCCGAGGAAGACGTGCGGATTGCCGCCGAACTGGCTCTGCCGCACCGGCGTCGGCGCGATCCCTTCGACGAGCCGGGCATCGACGACAAGCAACTGGACGACGCCATGCGGGACGCGGCCGAACAGGCCGAGCAGCAGCCGGATCCGGATCCAGACCCCGACGGTGGTGGGGGAGCGCCCGATCCCGAGGCTCCCGACGACGCCTCCCAGTCCCCGTCCTCCGACACACAGTCCTTTAATTCGAACGAGGATTCGGCGCAACCACCGCCGCCCTCGGGTACCGGCAGCGAGAAGCAGGCAGGCACTCCGGGAGCACAGTTCAGAGCCCGGTTGCTCGAGGTTCCCGGAGTGGGCGAGGGTGCGCCTGGTCGACGCTCGCGGTCACGGTCCGCGCACGGACGATCGGTACGTCCCACCGTCGAGTCGGGCAAGGGCCTGCACCTGGTTGGCACCCTGTTCGCCGCGGCCGAGCAGCAGTTCGTCCGCGGCCGCACCTCCGGCCGGCTGAAGCTCGAGCCCGCGGATCTGCGGGGCGCGATCAAGGAGGGCCGCGAGGGCAACCTGATCGTCTTCGTCGTCGATGCCTCGGGTTCGATGGCTGCGCGAGATCGACTGTCCGCGGTGACCGGTGCGGTGCTCTCGCTGCTGCGCGATGCGTATCAGCGCCGCGACAAGGTTGCGGTGATCACCGTGCGCGGCACGGAAGCCGAGACGGTGTTGCCGCCGACGTCGTCGGTGGACGTGGCGGTGACGCGGTTGCGGAAGATGAAGACCGGTGGCAGATCGCCACTGGCGCAGGGCTTTCTGCAGGCACGGGAACTCGTTCTGCGAGAGCGTGTTCGAGACCCACTGCGCCGCGCTCTGGTCGTCGCGTTGACCGACGGCCGTGCCACCGGAGGCACCGACCCCGTCGGCCGGGCCCGGATCGCCGCGGGACGCATCGCGTCGGACAAGATCGCCTCCGTCGTCGTCGACTGCGAATCGGGAATGGTCCGCCTCGGACTCGCCGCAGATTTCGCGGCGTGCCTCGGCGGCGGTTACGTGGCCCTGGCGGATCTGTCGGCGGAGCAGGTCGCTGCCGTCGTTCGCGCAGCGGCGTAGGGGGTACGCGATGCCTCAGGGTGTACCGGCTCCCGGAACCGTTCCGCAGGACGGCCTCACGACGCGTCAGCGCCGCAATCTGCCCGTCCTTGCCGTGCACACCGGCCCGGGCAAGGGGAAATCGACCGCCGCATTCGGCATGGCGTTGCGGGCCTGGAATCAGGGTTTCGACGTCGGAGTGTTCCAGTTCGTCAAGAGTGCCAAGTGGAAAGTCGGCGAGGAAGCGGCATTTCGCACCCTCGGCGAACTGCACGAGAGCACCGGGGTCGGCGGAGCCGTCGAATGGCACAAGATGGGCGAGGGCTGGTCGTGGACTCGCAAGAAGGGCAGCGATGTCGACCATGCCGAGGCTGCGGCAGAGGGCTGGCGGGAGATCGCTCGACGAATCGAGCAGCAGTCGCACCGGTTCTACGTACTGGACGAGTTCACCTATCCACTCAAGTGGGGGTGGGTCGACGTCGCCGAGGTGGTCGACGTCCTGACCCACCGACCCGGCAATCAGCACGTCGTCATCACCGGACGCGACGCACCCCGTGAACTGATCGAGGCAGCGGACCTGGTCACCGAGATGGCCAAGGTCAAGCATCCGATGGACGCGGGACGCAAGGGTCAGCGAGGCATCGAATGGTGAACGCGTCCTGTCCCGCAGTGGTGATCGCGGCCCCCGCGTCGGGCAGCGGAAAGACGACGGTGGCCACCGGACTGATGGGTGCGCTGCGCAATGCCGGTCGCACCGTCGCACCGTTCAAAGTGGGGCCGGACTACATCGACCCCGGATATCACTCGCTCGCGGCCGGGCTCCCGGGCCGCAACCTCGACGCCGTGATGGTCGGTGCCGACCGCATCGGGCCCCTGTTCCGACACGGCAGTCGGGGGTGCGACATCGCGGTCGTCGAGGGCGTCATGGGACTGTTCGACGGCAAGATCGACATGACCGGACCGGGGGAGGCCTCCGCCGAGGGATCGACCGCACGAGTGGCCGCGATGCTCGGTGCCCCGGTGATCCTGGTGGTCGATGCCCGCGGACACAGTCAATCGCTTGCCGCTGTGCTGCACGGGTTCTCGACGTTCGACGCCAGCGTCCGCATCGGCGGAGTGATTCTCAATCGCGTCGGCAGTCAGCGGCACGAGGACGTGTTGCGCCAAGCGTGCGAACGGGTGGGTGTTCCGGTACTCGGCGCGTTGCCGCGCATGAGCGAACTGGTGGTCCCGTCACGGCATCTGGGGCTGATCACCGCAGTCGAACACGGTGGTGCCGCAACCGATGCCGTCGACGCGATGAGCGCACTCGTCTCCCGGTTCGTCGACATCGAGGCAGTGAGCGCCCTGGCTCGATCGTCGGTGACAGCGCCGCAGTGGTCCCCGGAGAACGAGGTACACAGCTCCGATGGATCGCCCGTGATCGCGGTGGCCGGTGGCCCCGCATTCACCTTCGGATACACCGAACACGTCGAACTGCTCCGCGCAGCCGGGGCCGACGTGGCCGTGTTCGATCCGCTGCGTGACGGATTGCCGCCCGGCACAGCAGGAGTCGTTCTTCCCGGTGGATTCCCCGAGGAGCATGCGGCCGCGTTGGCGGCGAACGAACTGCTGCTGGCCGATATCAGGACGGCCGCGGCCAAGGGTTTGCCCATTCATGCCGAATGCGCCGGATTGCTGTATTTGGCAAGCCGATTGGACGGTCATGCCATGGCCGGGGTCGTCGACGTGGACGCGGAATTCGGGAACACCCTCACGCTGGGATACCGCGATGCGGTTGCCCTCGAATCGTCCACACTGTTCGACGCGGGTACCCGCGTCACCGGCCACGAGTTCCACCGAACGAAACTCGTGGACGTGCGCGAGAGCGCCTCGGCCGCGTGGGGCTGGCACAAGCAGAGCCCCGACGGCAGAACTGCGGCGCGCGAGGGATTCGTGCAGGGCGGTGTTCACGCGTCGTACCTGCACACCCATGCGGCGGGCAATCCCGGATCCATCACCCGGTTCGTTGCCGCCGCAGTCGACTACGCGCGAGTGTAGAGGGATCGCGAGAATGCGGGTCGTCGTCGGAATAGGTGCCCGAGCCGGCGTCGATGCCGCCGACGTCGAGGCGGCGATCTCGACGGTGCTGCAACCGGACTGGAGCGTCGAGGCGATCGCCTCCATCGACCGGAAAGCCGACCTGGTTGCCGCGGTGGCGTCGAGCATGGGGGTTCGGGGCGTGACGTACTCCGCGCTCGAACTGTCGACCGTCGTGACACCCACCGTGTCGGTGCGTGTGCTCGATGCCGTCGGATGCGCCAGCGTCGCCGAAGCAGCGGCACTGCTGGCCGGTCGTTCGACGGAGGTGACGGTACCCAGGTTCGGTCTGGACGGTGTCACCGTTGCCGTGGTCGAGCTCTGCCTTGACGGTGGACAGGGGGTTCGGGCCATCCTGTAGGTATGACCGAGACGATGAAAGCCGTTGCCTACACCCGCTCGCTTCCGATCGACGATCCTGCCGGCCTGACGGATGTGGTCCTCGACCTGCCCACCGTGCGCCCGCGCGATCTTCTGGTCGACGTGCGTGCCGTGTCGGTGAATCCGGTGGACGTCAAGGTCCGCGCCGGCAACGATCCGCAGGGCACCCCGAAGGTCCTCGGGTTCGACGCCGCCGGTGTGGTGCGCGCTGTCGGTGCCGACGTCACCATGTTCGCGCCCGGCGACGAGGTCTACTACGCGGGCGACATCGGCAGACCCGGAACGAACTCGCAGTTCCATGCGGTGGACGAACGCATCGTGGCGAAGAAGCCGACCACCCTCGATTTCGCACAGGCTGCGGCATTGCCGCTGACTGCGATCACTGCCTGGGAAGGTCTGTTCGACAAGCTCCGCATCACTGCCGAGACCACCGGAACTTTGCTGATGGTGGGCGCCACCGGGGGTGTGGGATCCGTTGTGCTGCAGCTGGTTCGGGGCCTCGTTCCTGGCGTCCGCGTGATCGCGACGGCAGCGGACGAGGACGCCGAGGAGTGGGTCCGTTCTCTCGGTGCAGCCGAGGTGGTGAATCACCGACGCGATCTTCGGGAGGAAGTACGCCGAGTAGCGCCCGACGGCGTCGATTACGTGTTCACTGCTCATTCCTCCGGGCAGGTCGAGGTCTACGCGGACCTGTTGACGCCGTTCGGTCAGATCGTGGCGATCGACGATCCGGAGACCCTCGACGTTCTGCCGCTCAAGACGAAGGCGATCTCGTGGCACTGGGAGTTCATGTTCGCGCGTCCGATGCACGACACGCCGGATCTGATTCGCCAGCACGAGCTACTGACCAGGGTGGCCGAGCTCGTCGATGCGGGTTCGGTGCGCACCACCGTCACGACGGTTCTGTCTCCGATCGATGCCGAGCAGCTGCGCGAAGCGCATCGGTTGGTCGAAACCGGGCACGTACGGGGAAAGGTTGTGATCGCAGCCCGCTCGTGAGGACCGATCCGCGCCACTGACTGGCGAAAGCGGGCCGACGCAGGCAATGTGGATCCAATGACTTCCGACAGCCTCGTCCTACTCGGCCCGATCGTCCGGTACGTCGGCACCGAGACTGCGACCCTGTGGTTCGAGATGGCCGAATCGTCGACCGTAACGGTCGTGACCGACGTCGGCGTCCGCGCAGAAGAACGAACGTGGGGCGTGCACGGACACCACTATGCGCTGGTGCCACTGGAAGGTCTGCCCGCCAACTCTTCGGTGCACTACGAGGTGTTCGTCGACGAGCGTCGAGTGTGGCCGCCGGAAGGCCGAAGGGCCGCCATTCACACGGTCGACGCCGAAGGGCCTGTCACGCTGGCATTCGGATCCTGTCGGCGAGGGGACAACTACAGCGACGAATCCTTGAAGGAGATCGGAGCCGACGCGTTGGCCGGGCTCGGGAACGCGCTGATCGAGGAGGACCCGAGCCGGTGGCCGCAGGCCTTGCTGCTCCTGGGCGATCAGGTCTACGCCGACGATCCGTCGCCGGAAATCGTCGAACGGCTGCAGGCGCGGCGTCGGTCCGGCGAGGGTCCACGCAGTGCCGTCGGTACCGACGCGGAGAACGAGATCTGCGATTTCGAGGAGTACTCGTGGCTGTACCGAGAGTCCTGGGGACTCGAGCCGGTGCGGACACTGTTGGCGAGCATCCCGTCGTGCATGATCCTCGACGACCACGACCTGCGCGACGACTGGAATTCATCCGCTTCCTGGCGTCGAGACATCGTGACGCGGCCCTGGTGGAACGACCGAGTGGTCGGCGCGTATTCGTCGTACTGGGTGTATCAGCACTTGGGCAACCTCTCGCCCAAGGAGCTTGCGCAGGATGAGATGTATGCCGCGGTACGATCGGCCGCCAGTGACGCAGAGCGCGAGAAGTTGTTGTCCGACTTCGCTTTACGAGTCGACCGGCGGCCCGAGACCGGACGCTGGAGCTTCTACCGCGACTTCGGCGACACGCGGCTGATCATGATCGATTCGCGCTGCTCTCGAAACCTGGATCCGGACAACAGAGAAATGGTCGACGAGAAGGAGTGGGCGTGGGTACGTGAACGCGCGCTCGAGACCACTCCGCGGCATCTGCTGTTCGGATCGTCGTTGCCCTACCTCATGCTGCCCGCGCTGCACTACCTGGAACAGTGGAACGAGGCTGTGGCGCAGGGCAGTTGGGGCTCGATGTCGGCAAAGGTGGCCGAGAAGATGCGGATCGGTCTCGATCTCGAACACTGGGCCGCTTTCACCAACTCGTTCAACGACATGGCCGCTCTGACGCGTGAGCTCTCCCGCGGCGAGAACAAACCCGCCTCGATCATGTGGCTGTCCGGAGACGTGCACTGCTCCTACGTGGCGAACGCGGACTTCGGTGTCGGCGGGCGCGAGGTACCGGCCACGTATCAGCTCACTATGTCGCCGTTCCGCAATCCACTCGATCTGCCGATTCGCGCGGTCAACAAGCTGGCCATCAAGCGTCCCGCCGCCCGAATTCTGTCGAAGCTGGCGCGCGCTGCCCACGTGGGCCCCTCCGGTGTCGAATGGGAGGCCGAGGCCGGGCCATGGTTCGCCAACGGCGTCATGCTGCTGACTCTGCACGGCGACTCCGCCCGGTTGCGGGTGCACCATGCTCATGTCGACGACGCGGGCAAGCAGGTGCTCACCGAGACGTCGACCCTGGCCCTCGCCTAGCGAACGGTAAACGATTGGCCATAGCCGGGCCGATGAGGTTGGCTGGTTCGTTGTGGCCCACCTCGAACTCAACGACATCGTCTACTTCCTGCCCGACGGGCGGCAGTTGCTCAACGGTGTCGGGTTTCGTGTCGGCGACGGTGCCAAGACCGCCCTCATCGGGCCCAACGGAACCGGTAAGACCACGCTGACGCGCATCATCGCGGGTGACGAGACCCCCGACGAGGGATCGGTGTCGAGTTCGGGCTCGCTCGGAGTGATGCGGCAGTTCGTCGGCCAGCTACGAGACGACTCGACAGTGCGTGATCTGCTGCTGTCGGTTGCGTCCCCGCCCGTGCGGACGGCCGCCGCTGCCCTCGACACTGCCGAGAACACGATGATCGAGGTCGACGACGAGAAGACCCAAATGAAATACGCGCAGGCCCTGTCGGATTGGGGCGATGTCGGCGGTTACGACCTCGAACCGTTCTGGGACAAGGTCACCACGGCGGCCCTCGGAATGCCGTTCGACCGCGCGAAGTGGCGCGCTGCATCGACTCTCAGTGGCGGTGAGCAGAAGCGCCTGGTGCTCGAAGCGTTGTTCGCGGGCTCGGACAATCTGTTGCTTCTCGACGAACCGGACAACTACCTCGATGTGCCGGGCAAGCGCTGGCTCGAATCGACCATTCGTGATTCCGACAAGTCCGTCCTGTTCATCAGTCACGACCGGGAGCTCATCGCCAACGCCGCGAATCGGATCGTGACCCTGGAACCGGGCGTCAGCGGTGCCACTTCCTGGGTGCACGGCGGCGGGTTCGCGACGTATCACGCTGCGCGTGAGGACCGGAATGCTCGGCTCGACGAACTGCGACGGCGGTGGGACGAGGAACTCGTCAAACTCCGTGCACTGGTGCTGCGCCTGCGGGAGAAGGCCAAGTTCAACGACGGGGTCGCTGCGCGCTACCACGCGTCTCAGACTCGATTGGCGAAGTTCGAGGAGGCCGGACCGCCGGAAGCGGTGCCGTTGAAGCAGCACGTCACCGTTCGTCTGCGCGGCGGCCGCACAGCCAAGCGCGCGTTGGTGTGTACGGCACTGGAACTGACCGGACTGATGAAGCCCTTCGACACCGTGATCTGGTACGGAGACCGCGTCGCCGTGCTGGGCTCCAACGGTTCCGGCAAATCGCACTTCCTGCGTTTGCTCGCCAACGGTGGAACCGATCCGGAGAAGGAGCACGAGCCGGTTCAGGAACTGGCACTCGATCCCGTTCCGCACACCGGCACCGCGGTGCTCGGCGCTCGCGTTCGGCCCGGCCTGTTCGCGCAGACCCACACTCGGCCCGATCTCGCGGGCAACACACTCCTCGATATCCTGCACATGGGCAACGAACACCGCGACGGCATGGGCCGGGAGGCCGCGGGCCGGGCACTGGACCGCTACGGTCTGGCCCGAGCCGCCGAACAGTCCTACGACAATCTTTCCGGTGGCCAGCAGGCGCGCGTACAGATTCTGCTGCTCGAACTCTCCGGGGCCACCCTGCTGCTGCTGGACGAGCCGACCGACAACCTCGACCTGATGTCCGCCGACGCACTCGAAGACGCCATCGCCGCGTTCGACGGCACCGTCATCGCCGTGACCCACGACCGCTGGTTCGCGCGCAGCTTCGACCGATTCCTCGTGTTCGGCAGCACCGGTCAGGCCTACGAATCGAACGAGCCCGTATGGGACGAGAAGCGGGTGCAGCGCGCGCGGTAGCGTTTCCTCTCGTGAACGCGACTGACTCTCCCTATCTGGTCGGCCTCAATCTGGAAGGTCGACGCGTCGTCGTGGTCGGTGGCGGCACCGTCGCGCAGCGCCGATTGCCGCTGCTCATCTCCTGCGGTGCTGTGGTTCACGTCATCACTCGGGAGGCCACGCCCGCTGTGGAGGCGATGGCAACTGCCGGTCAGGTGACCATGGAGTTGCGTGACTATCGCGAGGGCGACCTCGCCGACGCCTGGTACGCCGTCGCGTGCACCGACGAGGCCGCGACCAACATCGCCATCGTCGCCGAGGCCACCGCGTCCAAGATCTTCTGCGTGCGAGCCGACATCGCCAAGGACGGCACCGCGGTCACCCCGGCGTCCGCCGAATGGGACGGG